>JBOHBA010000389.1:0-10389 GCA_050698095.1 Gaiellaceae bacterium | reverse complement strand
CGCCGAGCTCGCAGCCGCTCCCGGGGAGTGTTCGACCGATGTGCGCGAACGGGTTGTCGCGGCGCGGGAGCGGCTGCGAACGACGCTTCCGCGGCGCACGGATGCCGCATCGGAGCTTCTGTCGAATGCGGTCGACCGGCTGCCGCTGTCGGGGAGAGGTCGCGTGCGCGTCGCGCGCGTCGCGCGCACGATCGCCGCGCTCGCGAGCGCGTCTGATGTCGAGCCCGCACACGTCGCCGAGGCTCTCTCCTACCGCATTCCCGGGGATCTCTCGGCCGTATGACCGGAGTCGAGATCGGCCGGGTTCGTCGTCGCGACGGCTTGTTTCCACCACTGCTGGCCGCGATACACGATCCTCCCCCGCAGCTCTTCGTTCGTGGAAGCGAGGAGTTGGACGTGCTCGCTCGCGCTGCGGTTGCCGTGGTGGGCGCGCGCGCCTGCTCGTCGTACGGACGCTCTGTCGCTCGTTCGCTGGGGCGAGAGCTTGCCGCCGCGGGACTCGTCGTCGTGAGCGGAATGGCCCGAGGCGTTGACGGAGAGGCTCATCGCGGCGCTCTCGAGGCCGGCGGATCGACCGTAGCGGTGCTCGGGTGCGGCATCGATCGCGACTATCCGGCCGCGCACACCGAGCTTGCTCGTCGCATTCGCGGGCAGGGATTGATCGTCTCGGAGTACGAGCCCGGGACCGAGCCCGCGCCCTGGCGCTTTCCGGCGCGCAATCGGATCATTGCCGGGCTCTGCTCAGCGACGGTGGTCGTCGAGGCGCGGGAGCGCAGCGGCGCTCTCATCACGGCCGACTTTGCTCTCGAGGAGGGGAGGGACGTGCTCGCGGTGCCGGGAGAGATCACAAGCGCGCTCTCCGCGGGCACCAACGCCTTGCTTCGGCTGGGCGCGATTCCGGTGACGTGTGCCGGAGACGTGCTCGAGCTGTTCAACCTCGCGCCCGTCGCGCGATCGGCGGGCGATCTGAGCGAGCCGGCGCAGGCGGCGCTCGGCTATCTGAACGACGGCCCGCGAACTGCGGACGAAATCGCGCGCGCAGCGGGAATCGAGCCCGCGGTTCTCTCGGCTTCGCTCATGGAGCTCGAGCTCGCGGGGCGAATCACGCTCGAGGACGGTGTGTATAGGGCAGCCGTCTAGGATCGCACCGCGATGGCGACGCTCTCGTACTGGCTCGAGGAGCCGCACGAACCGCTTCCCGCCGTTCGCCTCGACGGCCCGGTCGACATCGCCGTCGTCGGCGGTGGGATCACGGGCTGCTCGTGCGCGCTGGCGCTCTCGAAGGCGGGCCTTCGTGTGCGCCTCTACGAAGCGCGCGAGATCGCGGGAGGCGCGAGTGGCCGTAACGGGGGCTTCGCCCTGCGAGGTGGCTCGGCGCCGTACCCGGTGCTTGCCGAGTCGATTGGAGTCGAGCAGACGGCGGCCGTGTGGCGCTGGACGGAGGACGAGCTCGGGGAGCTCGCCGGACTCGCCGAGGACGCCTTTCGGCCGACCGGCAGCCTGCGGCTTGCGGCCGACGAGGAGGAGCGAGCCGAGCTCATGCTCGAGTACGAGGCGCTTCGCGCTGCGGGATTTGCCGCGGAGTGGCGTGACGAGCTACCGCCGCCGCTCGATGGTCGCTACTCGGGCGCCATCTTCCACCCTCCCGACGGCGTTCTCCAGCCCGCGCGACTCGTCCGTCGGCTCGCCGGGCACGCTGCCGCGGCGGGCGTCGAGATCCATGAGCACACGCGCATCGCTTCCGTGGAAGAGACCGGTGCAGAGACGGTCGTTGTCGCGACCGACGGCTACCCGAGCGGGCTCCTCGGTGAGCTCGAAGGGCTCATCGTCCCGACGCGAGGGCAGGTTATCGCTACCGAGCCGATCGAGGAGAGTCTGTTCGAGGTGCCGCATTACGGGCGCCACGGCTTCGACTACTGGCATCAGGCTCCGGATGGCCGCATCGTTGCGGGCGGGTTCAGGGACGTCTCGCTCGACACGGAGTTCACGGACCACGAGGTGACGACCCGCGCCGTGCAGGATGCACTCGATCGCTTCGTCGAGTCGCATCTCGGGCGTCGGCTGCGCGTCGACTACCGCTGGGCCGGGATCTTCGGGATGGTCTTCGACTTCCTACCGGTCGTCGGCTCCGTTCCGGGCCAGGAAGATCTTTGGATTGCCGGCGGCTACTCGGGCCACGGCAATGTGCTCGGCCTCGCGTGCGGCCGGCTCGTCGCGCGGGCGATTCTCGGCGAGCGCGACCCGCTGCTCGATCTCTTCGAGCCCATGAGACTCCTCATCCCCTGAGTCCCAACGGGTGGCTCGCCTCGGCCGACAGGCCCTGGTCGACACCGGGTTAGATGCTCTCAGAGGAGAATCGTCAGAGCGAGCTCCACCGAGCACCCCCTGGTGCGCAGATCGACGGCTGTGTGGAGGTCGATCTCATGACTCGTAGCGAGCAGGAACGCGCTCTTGTGGTCGTAGCCCGCCCGTTCGAGCTCCTCCTGGCGCCACTGCTCGACTCGGTCGATCTCGGGCGGCGACGCGGTCTCGAGCTCAGCAGCTGACACTCCGTACCTCACTTGGGCTCGGGTTCACGCTTCACAGTAGCCCCGGTCGCCGGCGCGAAGCCATTGTCATCCGTATGGACCTTCCCTGGTCAGAGGGGCAGGAAGGTACGTGTCCCGGTGCAGGGATCTCGCTAGATGTCGAGTGTGCCCAAGTCCATGTCTTCCGCACGCGCCAGTGCAACGTTCGCGATCGCGAGATCCTGGATCGCCAGTCCGGTCGAGTCGAAGAGGGTGATGTCGCCCGCCCTTCGTCGGCCCGCCGCGGCGCCGGTCAACACCGCGCCGAGCTCGGTCACGTCCTCACGCCGCACGACTCCTGCACCGACGCCGGCGGCGAGCTCGCCGCCGTGGCTTGCCTGCTCCCAGTCGTCGCAGAAGAGATGGGCACGCCCGAGCTCCTCGACCGCGACCTCGGCCTTTCCGGGCCCGTCTGCACCCAGCAGCGACACGTGCTGACCGGGCTCCAGCGATCCCTCCGGATACAGAACCGCAGCGCCCGGAGTCACCGTGATGACGACCTCCGACGCGAGCGCTTCCCCGGCGCTCGCCGCTACCCGGGCGCCGAGACGATCGGCGACGGCGTGACGGCGACTCTCGTCGACATCCCATACCGACGGCGTCGCTCCACGCGCGACGAGCATCCGCACGACCTCACCGCCGTTCGCGCCGCAGCCCACGACCGCGTAGGTCGTGGGCTCAGGGCGGCAGAGAGTGTCAGCAGCCAGCACCCCGGCGGCTGCGGTGCGCAGCGCGGTCACGGCCGCAGCGTCGAGCACGGCGAGCAGGCGACCGTCGTCGGAGTCCGACAAGACCACGAGCCCGCTCACCGTCGGCAGCCCGCGCGCGGGGTTGCCGGGGAAGGACGTGACCCACTTGAGAAGGGCATGCCCGCCGCCGATCGCGGGCATCGCGCGGAAGTCGCCGGCGGGGTAGTTCGTCACGTAGACCTTCGGCGGCATCGACCACTCGCCGCGCGCGTAGGAGACGAACGCGTTGCGTACCGCCTCGTACGCCTCGTGCGGGCTCACCGCGGTCTCTACGTCCCGAGCGGTGAAGACGGGCACGGTCACGGCCGCTCCTCTATGAGCTCTTGACGGCCGAGATGAGCTTGAGGATCGAATCCTTCGCGTCCCCGAAGAGCATCGTCGTCTTCGGGTCGAGGTAGAGCTCGTTGTCGATCCCCGCGAACCCCGGGTTCATCGAGCGCTTGAGCACCACGATGCTCGCCGCCTTGTCGACGTCCAGGATCGGCATCCCGTAGATCGGGCTCCCCGGATCGCTCCGCGCGGCCGGATTGGTGACGTCGTTGGCGCCGATCACGAGCGCGACGTCGGTCTGCGGGAACTCCGGGTTGATTTCGTCCATCTCGGAGAGCTGCGTGTACGGGACGTTGGCTTCGGCCAGCAGGACGTTCATGTGACCCGGCATTCGACCGGCGACCGGGTGAATCGCGTATCTGACGTCTACGTCGCGGCTCTCGAGGATGTCCGCGAGCTGGCGGACGTCGTGCTGAGCCTGTGCGACTGCCATCCCGTAGCCCGGCACGACGATGACCTTGCGCGCGAACGAGAGCTGCACGGCGACGTCGTCGGCACTCGTAGCGCGGACGGTGCGTCCATCATCGGTCCGAGCCGCGCCCGCGGCGACCTGCACCTGGCCGAACGCGCCGAAGAGAACGTTCGCGATCGACCGGTTCATCGCCTTCGCCATCAGCAGCGTCAGCAGAGTCCCCGCCGCGCCGACGAGCATTCCCGAGACGATGAGCACCGTCGAGTCGAGCACGAAGCCGGTCGCGGAGGCGGCGAGCCCCGTGAACGCGTTCAGCAGCGAGATGACGACAGGCATGTCCGCGCCGCCGATGGGCAGGACGAACATCACGCCGAAGACGAGCGCCAGCGCGACGAGTGCCAAGAGCACCCACTGCTCCTCGACGCCGGCGATAGCGGCGGCCCCGAGCCCGGCAGCGGCCGCAAAGACGAGGACGTTGACGATGTTCTGCGCCAGGAAGACGATCGGGCGTCCGCTCAGGAGCTCCTGCAGCTTGGCGAAGGCGATGACCGATCCCGCGAAGGAGATCGAGCCGATCAGCGCCGACAGCACGATGGAGGCGGTCTCGTCCCACACCGGCCCGGCGGCGTTGTGCCACTCGGCCAGCGCGACGAGCGCCGCAGCGCCGCCGCCGACCCCGTTGAAGATGGCGACCATCTGCGGCATCGCGGTCATGCGGACGTTGCGAGCTCCGACGACGCCGACGACGGTCCCGATCGCGCCGGCGATCACGATCAGCGCCCAGTTGCCGATGCCCTCGAGCAGCAGCGTCGTCCCGATCGCGACGAGCATTCCCGCCCCGCCAACCCAGTTCCCCTTCCGCGCATGCTTCGGCGACGAGAGGAAGCGCAGCGCGATCACGAAGCAGGCGATCGTGACGAGGTAGAGGAGGCCGACGGCGTCGGGGTCCGAGATCACTTCTTCGGCTCCTTCTTCGGCTCCGGCCGGCGCTTGAACATACCGAGCATGCGGTCGGTCACGAACCAGCCGCCTACGACGTTCGCCGTCGCGAGCACCATCGCGACGAAGCCCGCGCTCTTCGTGAACGTGTCCTCGGCGGTGCCGAGCACGATGATCGCGCCCACGATGACGATGCCGTGGATGAAGTTCGCGCCCGACATGAGCGGCGTGTGGAGCATCGCCGGGACCTTGGAGATGACCTCGAATCCGAGGAACGCCGCCAGCACGAGGATGGTCAGCTCGATGACGAGCGGCAGGTCCGTCACTGGCCGCCTTCTGCTCGCGTGACGCAGGCGCCGGCCGTGATCTCGTCGTCCCAGTCGAGCGCGAGCTCGCCCTCCGGAGCGAGATGGAGGAGCAGCGCGCCCACGTTGCGTGAGTAGAGCTGGCTCGAGTGGTACGCCATGAGAGACGGCAGGTTCGTCGTTCCGATCACGGTCACGCCGTCGTGCTCGACGACCTCGCCCGGGACGGTGAGCTCGCAGTTTCCGCCTGTCTCGGCAGCCAGGTCGACGACCACGGAGCCAGGGCGCATGCGCTGGACAGCACTGCTTGGGATGAGCCTCGGCGCGGGACGACCGGGGATCGCCGCCGTCGTGATCACCACGTCGAACTCGGGGATCCGCTCCTCGAGCGCCGCTTGCTGCTGCGCCTGCTGCTCGTCGGTCAGCTCGGTGGCATATCCGCCGGCGGTCTCCTCGGCTCGTACGCCGAGGTCGAGGAAGACCGCGCCCAGGCTCTCGACCTGCTCCTGTACGACTGGCCTGACGTCGAAAGCCGAGACGACGGCGCCGAGCCGCCGCGCGGTTGCGATCGCTTGCAGACCGGCAACTCCGGCGCCGATGACGAGCAGGCGTACGGGGGCGATCGTCCCCGCCGCCGTCATGAGCATCGGGAAAAGCCTCTGGACGCGGTCGGCGGCGAGCAGAACGGCCTTGTATCCGGAGACGGTCGCCTGTGACGAGAGGGCGTCCATCGGTTGGGCGCGAGTGATGCGGGGGATCGACTCCATCGCGAAGCCGACGATCTCGCGCTGTCGCAGTTGCGCGATCCCGTCGGAGTCGGTCAGCGGGTCGAGGAAGCCGATGAGGACGGTTCCGGGCGCCATCGCTTCGAGCTCCTGCTGCGAAGGACGAGCGACACGCGCGATGCAATCCGAGCCCGGTGCCAGTCCCGCGCTCTCGACGAGCTCCGCCCCGGCTTCGGCGTAATCTGCGTCCGGGAAACCTGCTGCATCCCCCGCCGCTCGTTCCACTCTCACGTCGAAACCGGCCGCGCTGAGCTTGGAAACGGTCTCGGGGACGAGCGCCACGCGACGCTCGCCGGGAGCCGTCTCCCTCGGAACTGCGACTCGCATGCCGAGGCCGAACTCTACGGAGACGAGGTGTCGGTCGTGGGCGGAACCATCACAGCGAGGCCCAGATCTCGAGCTTGCTCTCCGTGCGCCGGACCACCTCGTCGGTGAAGGCCTTCGTCCCGTGGTGACCGCTCAGATCAGCGGTTCGCACTCCCTCGGCGACCGCCTCCAAGCAGGCTTCCCTGATCGCGCGCCCGGCCGCCTGGCACCGTTCCCCGTCCGCGTGCGAGAGAAGCGCGGCGCCGGCGAGGATCATCGCCATCGGGTTGGCGACGTCCTTTCCTTCGAGGGCCGGTGCGGTTCCGTGCGCGGCTTCCGCCATGAGCGCGTTCGGCACGTAGTCGTCTCCGAAAGCGACGAGCAGGGACTCCGATCCTGCGATCGAGCCAAAAAGGGGGAGGACGAGGTCGGAGAGGATGTCCCCGTCGCGATTGAGCGCCGGAATGACCATCGGCGCGCCGCTCGACGAGATCAGGAGCGCAAATGTCGCGTCGATGAGCTGCGGCTCGTAGGGCACGTCCGGGTGGCGGAGAGCCGCCTCGTCCATCTCCTCCTTCAGCATCCCCTCGTAGATCGGGCTCACGGTGTACTTCGGGCCGCCGAAGACCTTTGCGCCGAGTCGTTCGGCCTGCCGGAACGAGAACTCGGCAACTGCGTGGCAGATACGCCGCTCGATGCGCTCCGTGCGCAGGGCGACCTCGTCGTCGCCTTCTCCCTCGCGCCATTCCTTCGCGCCGTATGCGTCCCCGACGGCCATCCGCACGACCGAGATGGGGGCGTGTACGCCTCCGAGCGGCACGACGCCCGGGATTCGCCGCCCGGTCCTGACGATCACCTTTCCGCCGATCTCCTCCCGCAGAACCCGGTTCGGCGATCCGACATCGCCCGCGCCCTCAGGGGTGACCGTGGCCGCTTTTAGGCCGAACCCGTGCTCCCGTATCGCCGCCGCCGCGTCGTAGACGATGCGATTGCCGGTCGCGCGCCTGCTCTCGAGCGAGAGATCGAAGCGCGGAAAGCCCAGCTCGACGCCGATGACGTCGGCGTCGAGGACGCGCAGCGATTCCTCCAGGAGCTCCTGGCCAGTCTGATCGCCATCGAGAACGACGATCGTCTGCATGCCACGATCCTACTTCGTAGAATCGTGGCTAGAAAGACCGTGCGGTTTTGACTTGCACTTCTTGATCTGATTTTCTAATCTCCGGTCGCATTAGCGACCGGAGACCGGGAGGAAAAGCGATGGCAAGAAAGACGATTCTGGTATGTGACAAGTGCAGCCGAGAGGTTGCAGAAGGCCGGGGCGCCGTGATGCGCCTCAATTACACCGACGCTCGTCGCGGTTCGAAGCAAGCCGATCTTTGCGACGACTGCGCCGGCGGAATGCCGGGTCAGGCGGTCGCTCGTCGCGGCCGGCGTCCGAAGGCGGCCGCATAACCGAGGGCCACGCGTAAGCGAGGGGGTCAGACCCCGGGACCTGTCCAGAGACGATACGTTCTGGCCTTCGTTGGCGGGGTAGCGCAGGGTCCGGACGGACGACATGTCCAAGAGTGACATGGCCTGGGGTCTGACCCCGGCTTCCATGGGTTTGGCGCTCTTTGCACAGAGTCGCCACTGGGCGTACGAAAGCGCGCCCGAGGCCGGGACTACGATGGACACATGGGCCTCGCGCTCGTCGTCGGGCCGGCGCATGCCGGCAAGGTCGCGCTGCTTCTCGAGCGCTACGTCGACGCGCTCGAGCGCGATCCGTGGCTCGTCGTCCCGAATCGCCTCGACATCGAGCGGGTCGAGCGCGACCTCCTCCGGCGGCGACCCGCGCTCCTGGCCGGGCGGATCGGAACGTTCGACGACCTGTTCGAGCACGTGGTCGCGGACGAGATCGACCCGCGCCGGGTCGCATCGGAGGCCCAGCGCGCGCTGGCCGCCCGTCGCGCCATCGCAGCGACCGACCTCGACGGCCTCGGCTCCTCCGCGTCCACGCGCGGCTTCGCCGAGACGCTGCTCGCCGCCCTGTCCGAGCTCGAATCGGCCTTACTCGATCCGGACGAGCTCGAAGGCGACCTGGCCGACCTCGTGCGGGCATACCGGCTGGAGCTCGGCCGCCTCGACCTGCACGATCGCCCCGGGCTCCGGCGGGCGGCAGTGGCGCGTCTCCGGCAGGACCTCGATTCCTGGCACGGCGAGCCCGTCTTCGCGTACGGCTTCGAAGACCTGACCGCCGCCGAGTGGGCGCTGCTCGAAACGCTGGCCGGCCGCACCGAGGTCACGGTGTCGATCCCGTACGAGCCGGGCCGGGCCGCCTTCGCGGCTCTCGAGCGCACGGTCGAGGATCTCGCCGGCCTGGCGGCGGGCGCGATCGAGGAGCTTCCGCGTACGTCCGACCGGGTTGCACCTGCGCCCTTGCTTCATCTCGAGCGGGAGCTCTTCGCCGACACGCCACCTCCTGGGCCCGCTCTCGACGGATCGCTGAGATTCCTCGAAGGGGCAGGAGCTCGAGGCACGGCCGCGCTCCTCGCAAGCGAGCTTGTCGACCTCCTGCGAGCGGGCAGCCCGCCCGATCGCGTCGCGGTCGTCTGCGACTCGCCGGAGCGGTGGCGGGCGCCGCTCGGAGCCGCATTCGACGAGCTCGGCGTCCCCTACGCGATCGAGCACCCGACCCGGCTCGCCGAGAGCGCGCTCGGAGGCGCGCTGCTCGCGCTCCTGCGCTTCGCATGGTTCGGCGGAGATCGCGGCGATCTCTTCGCGTTCCTTCGCTCACCCTACTCGGGCCTGGAGCGCCGGTCCGTCGACTTCGTCGAGGGGCGGCTTCGCGGTCGTGCTGTCAGCGAGCCGACGCGGGTCGAGGAAGAGGCGGAGCGCCTGCGCGGCGCTCCCATCCCGGCGCTCGTCGAGTTGCGGAACGCCGACAACCCTGTCGCGGGTGCCCGAGCGCTCCTCACCGCCATGCTGCGAAACGCCTGGGGCCTCGTCTCTCCGCCGGTCTCGGACGACGCGCGACTCGATGCGAGGGCACATCGAGCAGTGGAGAGGGTGTTGGACGATCTCGCCCCGTACTCCGCTCTGGCCGGGCCGCCGCTCACACCCGAAGACGTGATCGTCGCGCTCGAGCGTGCGACCGTTCGCCCGCCGGCGAGCGGCGACACCGGGCACGTCGCCGTACTCGACTACGAGAGAGCGCGGACGCGGACATTCGATGCGGTCTTCCTCCTCGGGTTGGAGGAGGGTGCATTCCCACGACGCGCGAGGCCGTCGCCGCTCCTCGACGACGACGCGCGGCGAGCACTCGGCGGGAGGCTCGAGCGGACGGATTCGATCGCCCGCGATCGCTACCTGTTCTACACCGCCTGCACGCGTGCTGGAAAGAGGCTCGTCCTCGTGCGCGAGGCCGCGACCGACGAGGGTGCGCCCCGTGAGGCGAGCCCGTTCTGGGACGATGTCGCCTCCCTCTTCGACGCCGCCGAGGTCGCCCGTGCGACGCGACGCCGCGCGCTGTCCGCGCTCACGTGGACGATCGAGTCGGCACCCAGCGAGCGCCAGCGGCTCCGTGCGGTCGCTCGCCTCGCGGTCGACGACGCGAATGGGGCGACGTCACTGGCCGAGGCCAACGGCTGGTCCCGCAGGCTCGATCGGGCTCGAAACGCGTTCGAGCGTCCGACGTCACTGACGAGCGCGCCCGTCGTCGACACCTTTGCGGCGAAGTCCGTCTTCTCCGCGACCGAGCTCGAGAGATTCGCCGACTGCTCGTCCGCCTGGCTCGTCGAGCGCGTGCTCGATCCGAAGCGGATCGACGCAGAGCCGGACGCGATCCTCCGTGGGCAGGTCGTGCACACGACCTTGAACCGCTTCTACGCGTCCGTGCCCCGCGAGCTCGACTCCGAGCGCGTGACGCCGGAGAACCTCGAGGCGGCGACTGCCCTCGTGCACCAGTGCCTCGACGACGCGATCGAATCGGGTGTTCGACTCGATCTCACGGATCTGCAG
>JBOHBA010000388.1:0-4164 GCA_050698095.1 Gaiellaceae bacterium | reverse complement strand
CGATCGCGCGCGTCCTTCTCGATCAGGAGCTCACCGTCCGCATGATCGAGGCGTCGCGCGAGCAGGCGCGCCGCGCCGCCGAAGCGCTCCCGAAGGCGCGCATCTACAACGCGACCGGGTTCGATCCGGACTTCCTCGAGCGCGAGCGCATCGGCCAGTCGCAGGCGGGCATCTTCGCGATGCGGGACGATGCGAAGAACCAGTACGCGGCGTCGCTAGCCCAGGTCCACGGCATCCCCTTCACGATCGCGATCGCGCACGAAGCCGTCTCGGTCCTCGCCTTCGAGCAGGCTGGCATCGACGTCTCCGTGAACCCGCGCGGCGTCACGGCCGAGGAGATCGTCCGCTTCGCCCACGACCCCCGGATGCAGCAGGTCGCGATGCTCGAGGAGAACCGCTACGAGGTTCTCGACGTGACGACGCGGGAGTCGAGCCGCTACATCGGAATGACCTTCCGCGACATGCCCGTTCACGGCTCGCTGATCGGGGCGATCGTGCGCAACGGCGAGGCGATCTTCCCTCACGGCGACGACGTCCTGCACGCCGGCGACCGCGTGATCATCTTCACCGAGGCGGCGAACGCGCCCTGGGTCGTCGAGGCGCTCTAGTGGTCGCTCCTGGAAGTACACACCTGCTTCGCGCGGCTGCAAACACTTCGGACGCCGTCGTCCTCAGTTGGCCCCATACCTTTTGGTATGGAGCCTCCCAGCGTCCTAGGCCTGCTCGGTTTTCGCCGGTGAATCAGGCGCGGACTTCCAGGAGAGACCACTAGTTGACCCATCCGGTAGCGCGGATCGGCCCGCGACGACGGCTCGCGATCGACGTACCGGCGGCCTTCCACCTCGTCGGCACGCTCGTGAAGTACCTCAGCGCCGCGGCGCTCTTTCCGGTGCCATTCGCACTCTGGTACGACGAGCCGATCTGGCCGTTCCTCGCCACGGGAGCGATCGCCTGCGCATTCGGGTATCTCCTCGAGCGACTGACCTCTGGCGCGGAGGAGCGGGTCGGACTCCGAGAGGGATTCCTCGTGGTCGCGGCCACCTGGCTCCTCGCCGCCGGGGTCGCGGCGCTTCCCTACCTCCTGTCGAGCGGCACGCAGCTCGCGAGCCCGATCGACGCGTACTTCGAAGGGATGTCCGGGTTCACGACGACCGGCTCGAGCGTGGCGTCCGACCTCACCGAGATCAACCGCTCGCTCAGCATCTGGCGTCAGTTCACCCAATGGCTCGGTGGGATGGGGATCATCGTCCTCGCGATCGCCGTCCTGCCGAGGCTCCGGGTGGGTGGACGCCAGCTCATGGAGTCGGAGCTGCCCGGGCCCGAGATCACCCAGCTTTCCGAGCGCATCCGCTCGACGGCACAGAGGCTCTGGTTTCTCTACGTCGGGCTCACGATCGTGCAGGTGCTCCTCCTCGCCTCGGTTGGCTGGCTCGGGCTCGACGACGAGATGACTCCGTTCCAGGCGGTCGCGAACGCGTTTTCGACGATGCCCACCGGCGGCTTCTCGACGCTTCCCCGGTCTGCAGAGGACTTCTCGGCGGCGTCGCAGTGGATCCTCACGCTGTTCATGGCGATCGCGGGAGCGAACTTCGCCCTTTTGTACCTCGGCCTGGTTCGGCGTCGGCCGCGCGCCTTCGTCCGGGACGAGGAGTTTCGCCTGTACGTGGCTCTTCTCCTGCTCGCATCCGCCGCGTTGACGACGATGCTGTCGGGATACGGGATCGCCGAGGGCGAGGAGGCCGTTCGCACCGCTGCGTTCCAGACGGTCTCGATCATCACGACGACGGGCCTGGCGAGCATGGACTTCGCGCTCTGGCCGCCCGTCCTGACGCTCGCGCTCTTCGCGCTCATGTTCGTCGGGGGCTCGGCAGGCTCCACAGGAGGCGCGATCAAGGTCGTACGCCACCTCCTGCTCGGGAAGGTGCTCCGGCGTGAGATCGATCAGACCGTCAGCCCGGAGGTCGTGATGCCGATTCGCCTGAACGGGACACCGGTCGACGAGCGGACGCTCCGTGCCATCACCGCGTTCATCCTTCTCTACGTCGGCGCCTGGGCGGTTGGAGCTTCGATCATTGCGATCGACTCCGCGGTCACGGACGCGGGCCTCGGGACGCTCGACGCGCTGGCGACGTCGGCCACTGCGCTCGGAAACGTCGGGCCGGCGTTCGGGCCAGCAGGGCCGATGGGCTCGTTCGCAGAGCTCGGCGACGTCTCCAAGCTCACGATGATCGGCTTGATGTGGGCCGGGCGACTCGAGATCGTTCCGGTCGTCGTACTCTTCACGCGCCATTACTGGCGCCTCTGACGCCGCAGGCCGCCAGTCGCTCCCGGCCGGCGGAGCCGGCCTCCGCGACCGGCTGACGACGCTCGCTGCGCGATCCGGCGGGCTCGCCGCTTGTCCGTACCATCTGTACTGTCCTGCGCGGCTCGCCCTTGGCTCACTTGCGAGCGCCGCCCCTGCGACGTCAGACGGCGGTCTCCCGGAGCCGAGACACTTAGTGGTCCCGCTAGTTGGCCGGGGCGCCGAGGAGCGCGCGCCTGAACTCCGGAACCGCCGCCTGCGGGACGATCGCGAGGACCTGGTCACCGGGCCGCAGCACCGTGCTCGGCTCGACGAGCTCGGTCCGGCCCTGGCGCCACACCGAGATGAGCCGCGAGCCCTGGGGAATCCCGAGCCCGCCCGCGCGCTTGCCTGCCGCGGGCGAACCGCCTTCCACCTGCGCCTCGGCGATCACGAGCCCCTCCTTCTGGAGCTCGAGCAGGGGAACGAGACCGTGCTCCGGCATCTCGTGCTCGACGAGCCCGAGCATGCTCGTGGTCGCACATACCGTCTGGGTGACCCCGAGAAGGTCGAAATGCTGTTGGTTGCGCGGGTTGTTCACGCGTGCGATCGCCTTGCGAACCCCGAAGCCCTCCTTCGCGATTTGCGAGATCACGAGGTTGTCCTCGTCGTCGCCCGTCGCTGCGAGCACGAGCTCGGGGGGGCGGGCGATGCCGGCTCGCTCGAGCACGCTGATCTCCGTGGCGTCGCCCCGCATCACAACCGGGCCGAACTCCTCTTCGAGTCGCGCGAAACGGTCGGGGCGCTGCTCGATGAGCGTCACCTCGTGACCCATCTCGAGGAGCGAGCGCGTGACGTTAGAGCCCACCTTTCCCCCACCGGCGACGAGGACGTACATCAGGTCGCCGCGGTCCGTTGTCGAGCGGTCGTGCGCACCGTGTCGAGGAGGGCTGAGATCGCGGTCTCCGTAGGACAGACCGTCGGCAGGCCGCGCTTGGCGTAGAAGCTCGCGCGCGCGGGGTCGAGCACACGCGCGACCACGGTCTCGATCTCATAGCGCTTCTGGAGCACCTGGCCGATGACGACGTTCGTGTTGTCGCCGTCGGTCGACACGACCGCCGCGTCGGCCTCTTCGACGCCCGCGCGCTCGAGGACTCTCGTATCCATTCCGTGGCCGACAACGAATCCGCCACGCCAGCCCGCGCCGAGCCGGACCAGCGCGTCCTCGCTCTCGTCGACGACGGTGACGTCCCAGCCGTCCGCAGCAAGCCCTTTCGCGACGGCCGAGCCGACCCGCCCACAACCGATGACCACTCCCCTCACGGCGCGTATTGTAGGGACGAGATATATCTCGCCCTACTCCTCGAAGACACCCTCGGGGAACGCGACGACCAAGACTTCACATGGCGCGCGCCGAAGGACGAAGTCGACGGTCGGCGAGAAGAACCGCGACTGCCTGCGCCAGCGCGGCGACGAGCCGAGGACGATCACGTCCGCCTTCCGCGAAGCCGCCTCGTCGACGATCGCGTGACCGATCGAGCGGGCGCGCACGACGTCGGTCCGAACCTCGACTCCGTGATCCTCGCCGAGCAGGCGTGCTTCGTCGAGCGACGCCTCGACACGTGCCGCGACGTCGGGCGGCAGTGGCCCCTCGAGCTCGAACTGACGAGGCACGCGAACGACGGTGATCGCGTCGATCTCGGCGCCGCGCTCCTTCGCGAGCGCGATCGCCGTCGCGACCATCTCCTCCCCGATGTCTCCGAGCTTCATCGGCACGAGGATGCGACCGAACTCCGCTCCTCGCGGAAGCGCATCGAGGGGAGCAACGTGTTCGAGCAGCCCACGGCGCTGCGAACGACGGACTGCAGCGAACACGACGAGGC
>JBOHBA010000387.1:0-6191 GCA_050698095.1 Gaiellaceae bacterium | reverse complement strand
ATCCAGCCGTGCGCGTCCGGGTTGTTGCCCACGTGATAGAGGGAGACGTCCGTTCTGCGCGGAACCCTCTTCCGGCCACGCCTCACCACCGTGACGTCGAGCCGCTCGCGGAGCGCGGGAAGGAGGAGTGCGCTGTAGTCGGCGATGCCGCTGCGCTCCGGCGGCATCGGGGAGAAGTACGCGACCCTCACGCCAGCAGCCTCCCGATGGCGCGATCCCAGGTGACTTCTGCCGCAACCGCGTGGCCGGCCCGGCCGAAGGAGGCTGCGTCGTCGCGATGCTCGCGGAGCCAGCCGGCCGCACGCGCGAGCTCTCCCGCGTCCGGTGACACGACGAGCCCCGTCGCGCCGTCTGTGACCACCTCGAGCGGGCCACCCGCGTCCGTCGTCGTGAGCACCGGCTTCTCCGAGAGGAACGCCTCGAGCGGAACCATTCCGTAGTCCTCGTCGACGGGCGCGTAGTACACCGCGAGGCACCGGGCGTAGAGATCGGCCAGCTCCTCGTCCGAGACGCGGCCCGCAAAGCGCGCGCGCCCGTCCAGCCCGTGATCGCTCGCGAGCCGCTCGAGGCGCTGGCGATCGGGGCCGTCGCCGGCGATGACGACCTGGAGCCCGGAGTCGAGCGCTGCGGCTTCCAGCAGGAGATCGATGCGCTTCGCGCGGTCGAGCCGGTTCACGGAGAGGACGAAATCGCCGTACCCGTCACAGCGAAACTCGAGCGCCTGCGGCGGATGGGGCAGCACCTCGGCTCGCAGGCCGGTCGAAGACTCGAGCCGGCCGGCGACGTTTCGGGAGATCGCGAAGAGCCGCGTGGCCTCACCGAGAGCGATCCGGTCGAGCGCCTGCACCTTGCGGCGGATCGCTCGGTCCTCCGCCGAGTCGCCGAACTGGCCGAGCTCGGTGCCGTCGAGCTCGTACGCCTGCCGGAACTGGTGCACGAGCCACACCCGCTTCTCGCGATGGCGTGCGAGATACGACGGGAACTTCGTGGCCACGACGACGTCGATCCGCTTGCCGTCGGCCTCGTCGAGATCGAGCATCCGCCACAGGAACGCCTGCGTGAGCACGCGTGCGCCCGGGTACCACTTGAACGGGACGCTGACGACGTCGGCCTCGTGCCCGCGCGCGCGCAGCTCCTCGACGAGCCGGTCGGTGAAGATCTCGACGCCGCCCCGGACGAACGCCACCTGCGGCCGCAGCACGGCAACGTTCACGGCTTCTCGGCGCGCAGCGCCTCGAGCTCGGCCTGGAGGCGACCGACCTGCTCCTGCAGATCGTCGATCAGGCGCAGCGAGGCGGCGTTGAAGGAGCGCTGGTCATAGGCGAGCGGCTCCACGTACCAGCGCATGAGCTTGCGGAGAACGGCCTTGACCGGTATGCCGAGCCCACCGCGCACCCCCGGCCGCAGCCGGAGCGAGCGGTCGGCTGACACCGGCCAGAGCCGCTCGGCCTCCGCGCGCACCGCTTGGCGCTCCTCACCGCCCGCCGAGCCGGCGCCGGGATCGGCTCCCGACCGGCGAACCTCGTCGCGTAGCGCCCGGAAGAGCTCTTCTACATCGACCGAAACCCCTGCAGATTCGCCGTTTTCGGCTCTACCAGAGGGCATCGCGGCATTCTAGCCGGGCCGTAGGACCGGCCCAGTAGGATCGGACGGGTGCGCGTCGGAATCTCCCTCCTCACGCTTGTGCCAACCGACCTCGGAGGATCGGAGACGTACGCGCGCCAGCTCGTGCGGGCACTCGCGCGAAAAGGGACGCACGACTACGCCGTGTTGGTTCCCGCACATGCCAAGGATGCGGCCGAAGGCCTGCCGGCGATCGAGGTACGAGACCCGCCGATCGGCCGGCGCGGCCCTTCCCGCATTCCCGCAATGGCGTTCTCCGCATGGCGCACGCGCGCCTTGAGCTCCGAGCTCGAGACCTTCGACGTCGTGCATTACGCGCTGACGGTCCCGATCCCGCGAACGCAAGCGCCGACGGTCGTGACGCTGCACGACATTCAGCACCGCGACCTGCCCGAGTTCTTCGGGGCCGCGCGCCGGTCTTTTCGCCGAGTCGCGTACGACCGCGCGGCGCGCGAGGCTACCGTCGTCGTCGTCACGAGCGAGTTCGTCCGGGAACGCGCGCTGGAGCTGCTCGGGCTCGAGCCCGGCCGTGTCCGTGTCATCCCGCTCGCGATCGACCACACGCGCTTCCGACCCGGAGACGAGGAGCGCGAGCCGTTCATCCTCTACCCGGCGAGACCATGGCCGCACAAGAACCATCCCCGCCTCTTCGAGGCGTTCGCCGCCCTTCGCGCGACCAGGCCGAAGCTTCGCCTCGTTCTCACGGGAGGCGGTCTTGAGCGCCTGGATCCGCTGCCTGAGGGGGTGGAGAGCCTCGGGGTCGTGTCGTCCACCGAGCTCGAGTCTCTCTATCGCCGCGCGGCCTGTCTCGTCTACCCGAGCCTGTACGAGGGATTTGGCATGCCGCCGCTCGAGGCGATGGCCTCGGGCTGTCCCGTCGCGGCGTCGAACGCGGGAGCGATTCCGGAGGTGTGCGCCGACGCGGCCGCGCTCTTCGACCCCTTGGACGTCGACTCGATTGCGGCCGGGATCCTCGAGACGGACGAGCGCCGGGCGGAGCTTGTCGAGCGCGGGCTCGCGCGCGCCGCCGGGTTCACCTGGGACGAGACCGCCCGGAGGCACGAGGAGGTCTACGCGGCAGCAGCGGCTATTGCAGCGTCCTCAGGTACGCCCACGACGCCCTGAGCCCACGCGGGCGAACGAGCAGGACCAAAGAGCCGTACACGACCGTCCCGACAAGCGCTGCCATCGCCGGGCCGGCGAGCAGCGCAGGCGGGAGGAAGGCAACCACCGCCAACAGGGCGATCGTCGCGGCAGCGGTCGTCAGTCCCCGGACACCTCCCTCGAGAGCGTCGAGCTCGCTGAGCAGCGCGAGGAGGACGAGCGCTGTCGAAAGCGCGAGCGCGACCGCAAGCCCGTCGAGGTCGAGGAGCTCCGCGAGTAGCCATGCGAGAAGCACCTGCGCCGCCAACGCACTGCCGCCGATCAGAGGAAGCGCTCGCAGGCGCTCCGCGACGAACGCGAGCGGGAAAGCAACGTGGACGCCGACCGAGGCGATCATCCACGGGCTCAGGACGAGGACGAGCCGGGCGACGTCCTGGCCGACGTCGCCGCCATAGGCGCCGCCGAGGACAGCCTCGACGATCTCCCCGCCCGAGAGCGCGAACGCCCCGACTGCGGCTCCGATCACCGTCAGTGCCATCCATGAGGCCGAGACGACGTGCCGGGCCGACACGTCCGGGGCGAGCCCGATGCGCGTGAGCGGAACGGAGGACACGAGCCCGATGGAGAACGCCGTCACGGACACGAGCGTCGCGGCAGCGAGATAGGCGTAACCGAAGCTCGTCACTGCGCCCGCCCCCAGACGACCGGCGAAGGGCAGGCAGACGACGTACAGCAACTGCAGCGCGATCGGGAGCGATGCGGCAGCCGCAAAGACGCCCAGTCGGGAGGAGAGCGGGAGCCCCGCTGCGCGGACGGCTGTCGCCGGCATGCTGGCTCGCAACGCACGCCAGGCGAGAACGGTCGCGGGGACGACAACGGCGACCACGCTGTTGAGAGCCATGCCCCACGCCACCGCGACGATTCCGTCCGAGTCGACATGGGTCAAGATGAAGGCGAGTCCCACCGCGCTACCGGCTGCATAGCCGAGTGCTGCGGTCACGTAGTCGTCGAGTGCGGCGAGGCCGCTCGCGGCAAGTCCCGCGAAGAGATGTGCCACCGCCGCGGGAACCATCCAGCGCAAGCCGTCGGCGCACGCCTCCTCGGCGATGGCCGAGGCGTTACCGGTAAGAAGCCCGGCGATCGGCTCGGCGGCGAGCTCCGCGAGGAGCAGGAGCGGGACTGCGACGACAACGAGAGCCGTCGCGAATCCGGCGATGTTCCCGGCGAGTCGTCGCTCGTCGCGCGCACGAGCAAGTGCGGGGAGCACGGCGATGCGGATCGACTGGGCGGCCAGGGTGACGACGATGAAGACGCCGTAGGCTGCGAAGAATCCGTCGGTCTCGTCGGTGCGCCCGAACTCGCGGGCGATAACGACTCCGACGATCGCCGCGAATGCCGACACGACGAGGGTCGACGCGGCCGTGAGCGCCGCGCTCGCCAGCGAGCCCAAGCCGAGCGAGTCTGTACGCTTGCTCACCGACGCGGAAGCGTACGCACCATGCCGAACGACACCCTCTGGACAGGCGGCGCGCTCGACGATCTCCGCCGCGAGTACGCCGACGTGTACGACGGGCGTACGGTCCTCGTGACCGGCGCCGACGGCTTCATGGGCTCGCACCTCACCGATGCGCTCGTGGAGCTCGGCGCGAGCGTCCACGCCTTCGTGAGGGCCAACTCGAGCGGCGCCCTGAACAACATCTCGCACCTACGCGACCGGCTTAAGGTGCACTTCGCGGATCTCACGGATCGCACGTCCGTGGATTACCTCGTCCGCGAGCTCCGTTCAGCGCCGGATCGTCCGTACGTGTTCCACCTCGGAGCACAGGCGCACGTGGGCGAGTCGTGGCATCGTCCGTACGAGACGTTCGCGGCGAACACGCTCGGGACGCTGAACCTGCTCCAGGCGATCGTCGACTGGGAGCTCGAGCTCGAGAAGTTCGACACCGCCGGCACGTCGGAGGAGTACGGGAATGTACGCGAGTCGGTCACCGACCAGCACGACTTCGACGACGCCGGCGGGCTGATCCTGCACGAGCGCTCGCCGATCAACCCGAAGTCGATCTACGCGACCTCGAAGGTCGCTGCCGACTTCCTCACGATGAACTACCACGACGCCTTCGGCGTCCCGGGCGTCGTCACACGGATGTTCAACAACTACGGGCCGCGCCAGAATCCGCGCTACGTCACCGGCACCATCGTCACGCAGGCGCTGACGCGCGAGACCGTCGAGCTCGGGCAGCTCGACCCGATGCGCGATTTCTGTTACTGCCTGGACGGCGTACGCGGCCATCTCACCGTCGCCGCTCAGGGCACTCCCGGCGACGTCTACGTGTACGGCCAGGGAACGAACATCTCGATGCAGGACTGGGTCGATCTGATCCTCCGCATCGGCGAGGACGCCGGTTTCTGGTCGAGCCGCGAGGTCGTCTCGACGCCGGCGCGCTTCCGGCCGGGGGCGAGTGAGGTGATGGCGCTGCGCGTGGGCCACGAGAAGCTCACGGCGGAGACCGGCTGGATGCCGAAGATGTCCTGGGAAGAGGGCGTGCTGGAAACAATTCGCTGGTATGCCGAGAACCGCGAGCGCTGGATCGGCCGCGTGGACTGGCTGCCGACCGGGGCGCCCCTGGCCGCGCAGTGAGCCGGGTTCTGGTCACCGGCGGCGGCGGATTCCTCGGCTCGCATGTCGTCGAGCGGCTCGAGAGCGACGCGCACGACGTCGTGGTCGCAAGGAGTACGGATCACGACTTGCGCCGGGAGGACGACGTCGCGCGGCTGTTCGACGACGCGCGACCCGAGGTCGTGTACCACCTCGCCGCCGTCGCGGGCGGCATCGGCGCGAACCGGGCCGAGCCCGGGCGGTTCTGGTACGAGAACGTGCTCATGGGCGCATACGTGCTCGAGCAGAGCCGTCTCGCCCGAGTGCGGAAGCTCGTGACGCTGGGGACGATCTGCGAGTACCCGAAGCACACGCCCGTCCCGTTCCGGGAGGAAGACCTCTGGAACGGATATCCGGAGGAGACGAACGCGCCGTACGGCATCGCAAAGAAGGCCCATCTCGTCGGCGGCCAGGCATATCGCGATCAGTATGGCCTGAACGCGATTCACCTCCTGCCCGTCAACCTCTACGGCCCGCGCGACAACTTCGACCTCGAGACGTCGCACGTCATCCCTGCCCTGATCAGGAAGATGACCGAGAGCCCGGAGCGGATCGAGCTCTGGGGCGACGGAACGCCGACCCGCGAGTTCCTCTACGTCGAGGACGCGGCCGAAGGAATCGCACTTGCCGGCGAGCACTACGACGGCGGCGAGCCCGTGAATCTCGGATCCGGCGACGAGATCTCCATCCGCGACCTCGCGGACCTCGTCGCAGAGCTGACGGGTTTCGAGGGCGAGATCGTCTGGGATTCCTCGAAGCCCAACGGACAGCCGCGCCGCCAGCTCGACGTCTCGAAGGCCGAGCAGCT
>JBOHBA010000386.1:0-2954 GCA_050698095.1 Gaiellaceae bacterium | reverse complement strand
GAGGATCCGCAGTGGATTCACACGGATCCCGAGCGCGCGGCCGACGGGCCGTTCGGGACGACGATCGCGCACGGGTTTCTCACGCTCTCGCTCTGCGTGCCCATGCTGTACGAGGCGCTTCCGCCCGCGGAGGGCATGGTCGTGAACTACGGCACGAACAAGGTGCGCTTCCCGGCGGCCGTCCCGTCCGGCCGGCGCGTCCGCGGTCGGTTCAGGATCGCCTCCGTCGAGCGCACCCCTGCCGGCGAGCGAACGACGATCGAGGCGGCAGTTGAGTGCGAAGGCGTGCCGAAGCCGGTCTGTGTCGCGGAGCTCGTCGTCCTCGCAGTCTCTTAACAACTCCTGGCGTTTGCAGGCATGTCTGCTACCGTGGCGCGCCGGTGGGACGAGGTCGTACTCGATCGATTCGCTTCGGGCTGGCGCTTGCGCTGGTCGCAGCGCTTGCCGCGGTCGTGGCCGCGACGGCAGCCGCACTCGCGTTCGATGACGCAACTCCGTGTCCGGTGACGATCGACAACGGCCAGCCGCTACTCGTCTGCCCGAGCGCCACGCTGGGCGGGTCGTACTCGCTCCAGCTCGTTGCCCGGGGCGGTTGCGAGCCCTCGTTCACGTTCGCGGTGGTCAACGGCGCCTTGCCCGGAGGTCTCTCGATGTCGTCGAGCGCGCTGATCAGCGGAACGCCGACCCAGGCGGGCACGTTCAGATTCTGGGTCCGCGTCCACGACGTCGGCCCTGCCGAAGGAGGCCCGGAGTGGTGCACGTTCCCGAGGGATGCGGAACGAGAGTTCAAGCTCACAATAGACCCGAGGGTGATCGTCACAACCCCGTCCGCGCCGCCGGCGACGATCGGGACGCTCTACAGCCTTCCCCTCGTTGCGCAGATGATGTCTGGACCGGAGCAGCTCGGGCCGCCTTCGAGCCCGCTGACTTGGACGATAGTGTCGGGGCTGCTTCCAGCGGGCCTCCTGCTCGATCCGGCAACCGGGGTGATCTCAGGTACGCCAACCGCCGAGGGCGCGTCGTTGTTCACCGTGCGCGCCGCGTTGGCGGACGGTCGCTCGGATACGAAGGCGTACGAGATCATTGCCCGGCAACCGTTGGCGATCCAGGCCCTGAAGCCGTTGTCAGCGGCGGGCACTTCGACTCTCTGGGAAGTCGGCGTGCCGTTCACGGGAAGGCTTGCAGCAACGGGTGGCACCGGCACGTACACGTGGACGCTGCTCGAGGGTGCCCTCCCGACAGGTGTCGCCCTTGCGGCTGACGGCTCGGTCGTAGGCAAACCGAACGCCGCCGGCTCGTTTCGCGCGACACTCCGACTGACGGACACCGAGGGTCGAACGGCTGACTATCCGGCCGTCTTCAACGTCGCCGCGCGACTTGCGGTCAGCACCCTGGCGCTCCGCACCGGGAAGGTCGGGCGTCTGTACCGCGCGAAGGTCGTCGCGACCGGCGGCGTGCTCCCGAAGAAGTGGAAGATCACCAAGGGCCCGCTTCCGCGGGGCATCCGCTTCGACCGCACGCTCGGACTGCTGAGCGGCACGCCGACGCGACCCGGTCGCTATCGCGTGACCTTCGAGGCCTCGGACGGTCTCAAGGTCATCGCGAAGAAGACGCTCCTGATCGAGATCCTCGCGTAGCGCCCCGGCGCGAGTCGTCAGCCGCGGACGACCTCAATGACCTCGTAGACGCCGTCCGCGAACTGGTTCTCGATGAACGGCGCCATCGCGGCGCTCCGCGCTTCCTCGGCCTCGGCGTCCGGACGCATCGCCTCGAGCTCCTCCCTCGTGCCCTCGAAGAAACCGAACGCGATCACCTCGTCGGGATTGCCGACCTTACGCAGGATGTGCGCGGTTACGCCCTCGGGCCACTCCGCGGGCTCCCATGCCTTGCGCCAATCGTCGTACGACCCGGGCTTGAGCGTGCGCGCTGTCAAGACCGACCACTTCGCCATGTGAGACCTCCTCGGTTGTGGAGCGCTGACTATACGACCATCTAACGCGGGCGCCCGTCGAGCCGGATCGTCCATGGCTCGATCGAGTCGATGCGGAGGTGAGTCTCGCTCCATGGATCCCGCGCGAGCGTCGTGCGAACGGCGTCCTCCGACTCCGCCTCGACGACGTGCACCACGCGGTGCTCGTCCGCGAGCGGCCCGCCGAGAACGAGGAAGCCCGTGTCGACGAGCCCGTCCATGAACGAAGCGTGCGCCAGCCAGTCGGACTGCTCCTCCAGCGGTCGCGACGGGTCCCACCGAGGGCCGGACCGATGGAGCACGACGAGAAACACCGACACGTCTACGTTCTATCCGACCAGCGCAAGCGTATCCGATTGCGAAAGGCCCATACGGGATTCGAACCCGTGCCGCCGCCGTGAGAGGGCGGTGTCCTAGGCCACTAGACGAATGGGCCGTGCGACGGACCAGGGTAGCGGAAGGTCGAAGTAGGGTATCTCGGTGTCGGACGAGCCCCGGTTCGTGCCGCTCGTCCACGAGCGTATGGCCGAAAGCGAGCAGACATCACGCTCGCGGGGCTTCCTCGAGGCGATGCGCCGGCGCCGCTCGGTGCGCTCGTTCTCGTCCGATCCGGTCGCGTACGAGCTGATCGAGAACGCGATCGCGACGGCCGGAACGGCGCCGTCGGGCGCCCACCAGCAGCCGTGGACGTTCGTCGTCGTCGCCGACCAGGAGATCAAGCGACGGATCAGGGCGGCGGCCGAGGAGGAAGAACGGCGCAGCTACGGGAGCCGGATGCCGGACGAGTGGCTCGAGGCGCTCCGCCCTCTCGGCACCGACTGGCGCAAGTCGCACATCGAGGACGCGCCCAACGTCATTGTCGTCTTCGAGCAGGCCTACGGCCTACGGTCGGATGGCTCCAAGGTCAAGCACTACTACGTAAAGGAGTCCGTCGGGATCGCGGTGGGCCTACTCCTAGCGAGCCTCCACGAGGCCGGGCTCGCGA
>JBOHBA010000385.1:0-7904 GCA_050698095.1 Gaiellaceae bacterium | reverse complement strand
CGTCCTCGGCCGTGCCATGAAACCTCCCTTGAAATGAAAAAAGCCCCGGACGGGGCTTCCCGTCCGAGGCAACGTCGCCTACACAGACCGCGCGACTCTAGCAGGCGGCAAGGTCAGCTTCCCGGGCGTCGCCTGCGTCACGAACGACCGTCGTCAAGAACCTCCGCGAGTGCGTGAGCCGCCTGACGGACCATGCCGGGGTTGGTGTCCCAGTAGTACAGCAGCGCCATCACTGCCTGAGAGAGCGCCCACCCACGCCCGCGGAGCCAGGATGCATCGTCGACGTCCAACTCCGCTCGATAGCGAGAGCGACTGGATCCCTCGAAGAGATTCCAGGCGGGTTGCAGGTCACATGCCGGATCTCCGACGTGTAGACCGCCGAAGTCGATGACCGCGGACAGCCGGCCGTCGACGACGAGGAGATTGCCTGGCAGCAGGTCGCCGTGTACCCACACGCCTTCGTCGCCCCAGGCCGGGGCACTGAGAGACTCTTCCCAGGAGCGCACCACCGCATCGGTGTCGACTCGATCGCCGAGATGTACGATCGCTTGGCGCGTGGCCTCGTCGAGCTCCGCCAGCGGTGCGCCACGAGCACCGAGTGGGCGTGTGCCTGCGTCGCTCGTATCGATCTTGCGCAGTGCTGTGACGAATGAGGCGAGGTCGGCGGCTGCCCGATCCAGATCCTCGAGCGTGCCGTTGGCGCTCTCACCGCGAAGCCATTCGGAGACCGACCACTCGAATGGGTAGCCGTGGTCGGGACGGCCGACGGCAACGTGCACTGGTAGTGCGAGCGGCAGATGTGGCGCGAGCTTCGGCAGCCACTTCGCCTCCTTCGCGCGCTGGCCAGCAGCCCAGTGGATCCGTGGAAGACGGACGCAGAGGTCATCGCCGAGCCGGTAGATGTCGTGATCGGTCCCGTACGAGTCGACCAGAGTCAGAGGGAGATCGGCCCACACCGGAAACTGGTCCGCTAGCAAGCGGCGTACGAGCTCGAGACTGGTCAGAACCTCGTCGGAGTGCATCCTCCTGCGATGCGCCACCGGGCCTATGCCGAGGCACCCGCGACGCTGCGCACGATCCGGAACGACCCGATCGCGAGGACGACCCTGCTCATCCGGACCTCTTCAGCTTTCCGTGCTTCTTCGCGTACTGCTCGCCGCGCGAGAAGACCCACAGACCGACTGGGATCGAGACGACGCCGATGACCATGAGCGGCCACAGCTCGTCCCACATCGCCGTCAAGCCCTGCCCTTCGATAATTGCCTCGCGGATTCCGTCCAGCGCGTAGGTCGCGGGCGAGACGGTCGCGATCCATTGCATCCACTGCGGGAGGACGTCGACCGGGTAGTAGACCCCCGAGACCACGAGCAGCGTGCCCTGCGCGACGAACCCGAGTTGCGTTCCCTTCTCGGGCGAGATCAGAGGCAGGACCGACATCATCATCCCGATCCCGATGAACGAGACGGACGCGACGAGCAGGACGACGAGCGCGGGAAAGTACTGCGCGACCGGCATCTCGAGGTCGAAGAACAGGAACGCGCACGCGCAGAAGAGAAACGCCGCCCGCAGGAGCCCGTAGAGAATCGCGAAGACGCCCTGGCCCGCGAGGTGCATAGCACGGGAGAGCGGCGCCATGAACGTGTACTCGATCGTCCCCTCCCAGCGCTCCCAGGCGACCGTCTCCATCAGGAACTCGAAGAGGATTCCGAGATACGCCCAGACGACGGCGCCGATGAGCAGCGTCGTCATCGTTGCGTTCACGTCGAGCTCACCGCCCGTCGCTTCGATGCCCTTCGCGATGAAGACGATCGTGAGCGTGTTCGCGACGGTCCACAGGAACCACGCGACGTCCCACCAGATGTAGCGCTTGGTGAGATAAGCGTTCCGCTCGACCACGCCGCCGGCGCCGACGAGCTCGGCGCGCATCGTTCCGAGCATGGCTCTCATGCGAACACCTCCCTCTCGTCGTCCTCGTCCTCCTCCGCTTCGAACTCCCGGCCCGTCGCCGCGAAGAACGCCTCCTCGAGGGTCTCCGCGCCGTAGCGCTCTTTGATCTCGTCGGCCGATTCGAGCGCGAGCAGGCGTCCGCGGTCGAGGATTCCGATGCGCTCGGCGAGGATTTCCGCCTCCGCGAGGTCGTGAGTGCAGAGCAGGATCGTCGAGTCGTGCGAGGTGCGGATCTCGCGGATGAAGTCCTGCACCTCGAGCTTCGAGCGTGGGTCGAGCCCGGTCGTCGGCTCGTCGAGCAGGAGCACGACCGGTGAGGTGAGAAGCGCTCGCGCAAGCGCGACCTTCTGTTGCATTCCGCGCGAGAGGTTCTCCATCGGCTCGTCTCGTCGGTCCGACGGGAAGCCGACCCGGTCCAGGATCGCGGGAATCTTGTCGCGTGTCTGTCCCGCGGTCATTCCGTAGTAGCGCGCCGCGTAGCTCAGGTTCTCCCCGGCGGACATCTTCTTGAAGAACGACGCCTCCACCGACACGCGGTTCACGACCCGGCGCACCGCGCGATGCTCGGAGACGACGTCGTGTCCGAGCACTCGCGCCGTTCCTCCATCGGGAAGCAGGAGTGTCGAGAGCAGACGGACGAGCGTCGACTTCCCGGAGCCATTCTGTCCCAGGATGGCGACGGTCTCACCCTTCTCCATCGTGAACGAGACGCTGTCGAGGGCGACGCGCACGCGGCGCTCACCGCGGCGGCGCTTGCCGTCACGGCGGCGGAACTCCTTGCGCAGCCCGTCCACCTCGACAGCCGCGGCAAGTCGGCGGGGGACGACCTCCATGAGTGCTGTCTGCTGTACGTCGGTCATTTGAAGCTCCTTCGAAGAACTGCGTAGCGAGAAACGTGCAAGCCACTGCCCGGCCCTGGCAGTGGGCCTCGGCAACGGGTGTCTCAGATACGCGCGAGGAGCTTCACAGCCCGAGCACCTTAGCGGCCGGGCCGGACGAGGTCAACTACGCGGCGTCTTCCTGCTCTGCTGCCTCGCGGGCCGTTCGCTCCTCGGCGCTCTTCGCCTTGTGGTACTCGATGCGCTCGAGCAGCTTGCGGTCGGTCTCCTCGAACCGGGGGCCGTACTTGGCCCACCACTCACGGTTCGTCAGTCTCTTCCTCTTCTTCTCCATCGTCATCACCACCCACGACGTAGTCGACGAGACGTGCCAGTAGCGCCTTGATGTCGAAGAGCGTCTCAAAGAGTAGCGTGGTGTCCTCACGATCGAATGCAGGCTCTGACACGCAACCAGCTTGCGCAGACCGGTGCCTTTGCGCAAGACGCTGTTCAAGACCCGTCCCGGATGACCACGCCCTTGTCGCTGCGATCCCTGACCCTGCGACAGGGCGCCGCCGGCCAGATCGGCGGCGCCCTCGGCAGTCCGACTCAGCGGAGGGAGAAAGTGACGGTGATGCTGGCGCTCGTCTCCTGCTGGCCGGGGACGATGGGCGTCGACGCGGCATCGCCACCCACTGCGAGCCGGTCGTAGACGGGCACGGGCTGCGCGCCGCCTTCGACGATCGTCGCGATCTCTCCGAGCGAGCGTCCGGCCGCCTTCGCGAGCACCTCCGCCCGCAGACGCGCGTCGGCCACAGCCTTCGCCAGCGCCTGCCTATACAAGGCCTCGGCATTGCTCGAGCTGAGGCCAGGCCCCGAGACCTGGTTCGCGCCCGCGTCTGCAGCTGCGTCGATCACCCCCGCGGTGTCCTCGACGTCGCTCACCGCGGACACGCTGTTCGAGGCCGAATACCCCTCGATCGTCGTGCCGTCAGTCATGTACGGGTACACGCTCACCCACTGCGTGGCGATCTCGCGAGCGCCAGCCTGGCGAAGCGCGTTCACCACCTTGCGCATCGCGTCTGCGTTCGCGGCGACGGCGGCCTGAGCGGTCGGGCGGCGGGTCTCGACGCCGAAAGACATCTGCGCCTCGTCGGGGACCATCTTGACGGTGCCGACTCCACTGACCGTGAGGGTGTCAGCGGTGGGCGAGGCGTCCTGAGCGCCAGCGAGATCGGGTAGCCCGACCGCGCCCGCGAGCGCGACGACGGTGAGACCAGCGGCTACGGCGAGGAGCGATCGCTTCATGGGAGAACCTCCGAGGTCGGTGTCTCCTTCACTACGCCGCCGCGCACGCGCGGCGTCACGCGACGGCCGCTCTCGGATCGAGAGCTACCCGGTGCGAGCCACGTACTTGCCGAGAACGAAGTCCCAGCCTGTGTCGTAGTCGCCCCGCTTCGCCGCGCCGTCGCCGAGCGCGTCCCACCCGCGGTGCTCCAGCTCGACTCGGGTGCCGTCTGCTTCGGCGACGAAGTGAACCTCGACCTCGGTTGCGGCGACCTCGGCTTCGAGGATGTTCCAGGCGAGCACGAGGCGGCTCGGCGGATCCCACTCGAGAACCGTTGCCCAGTGCCCCCTCTCACCGCTCGTCGAGAGCTCGTAGACCTCGCCGCCGACCTCCGGCTCGAAGACGATCTCGCTCACCTTCTCGTGGATCGAGTGGGTCTCTACTGGCCACCACCTGATCGCGTCCGTCGTGAAGATGCGGAATGCCTCCTCGACGGTGCAGCCGACCGCGATCGTCTTGCGGACGACGTCGATCATGAGGGCTTCGTTCATGGTGCCTCTCCTTTCGTCTCGGCCGCCGCCTTGAAGCGAGCGAGGGCCTCATCCCAGAATCCGTCGATCCAGTCACGGAGCGCTCCGACTCCGGACGTGTCGAGCTCGTACAGATGCCTCGTCCCGCTGCGCCGGTGAGTGACGAGCTTCGCCTCTTCGAGGACGCGCAGGTGTTGTGACACGGCCGGCCTTGACACAGGGAGCTCAGTCGCGAGCTCACCGACCGAGCGGGGGCCGGCCTTCAGGAGCTCGAAAACGTGCCTGCGTGTCCGATCACCCAGCGCGTCTATGGGATGGGCGTTAGTCTGCACTTACCGTAAGTTAGAACTTACGGTAACGTCCTGTCAACCCTCGAAGCGGTTCGTGATCGGAGTGCGGCGATCTCGGCCGAATGCTCGCGGTCGCAACTTCA
Source organism: Gaiellaceae bacterium (assembly GCA_050698095.1). Taxonomy (GTDB): domain Bacteria; phylum Actinomycetota; class Thermoleophilia; order Gaiellales; family Gaiellaceae; genus GMQP-bins7. The sequence continues at coordinate 2,888 of JBOHBA010000385.1, read as the reverse complement.
CGCCGGGAGGCGCCTGGCGGCGCTTGTACTCCGCGCGCTCGACGAGCCCCACCGCGCGCTCCACGACGTCGGGGTCGAACTCCGCCAGCAGCTCCTCGCGCGCGCGATCCTGCTCGACGTAGGCCTCGAGAACCGGGTCGAGCGCGTCGTAGTCCGGGATCGAGTCAGCGTCGCGCTGGCCCTCTCTGAGCTCCGCGCTCGGCGCACGCTCGATCGTGCTGCGAGGGATGAGCTCGCGTCCCGCGCGCCCGTTGAGATGCCCGGCGAGCCGGAAGACGTCGGTCTTGAAGACGTCCTTGAGAAGTGCGAAGCCGCCGATCATGTCGCCGTACAGCGTCGAGTATCCGACCGCGAGCTCGGACTTGTTCCCCGTCGAGACCACGAGCCAGCCGTACGTGTTCGAGAGGCTCATGAGCAGAACGCCGCGGATGCGCGATTGCAGGTTCTCCGCGGCGAGGCCCGCGAGGCCGCAGTCGATCTCCTCGCGCAGCGTCTCGTGGAACGCCTCGACCGCCGATTCGATGGGCAGCTCGCGGAAGTCGCAGCCGAGGCTCTCAGCCACTCGCCGAGCGTCGCTGCGCGTTTCGTCGGAGGAGAAGCGCGACGGCATCGAGACGCAATGGACACGATCCGGGCCGAGAGCGCCGGCGCACAGCGCGGCCGTCACGGCCGAGTCGATGCCGCCCGAGACGCCGACGACGACGTCTGCGAACCCGTTCTTCTCGACGTAGTCCTGCAGCCCGAGCGTGAGCGCGAGTCGCATCTGCTCGAGCGCCGGCTCGAAGGGGACGACCTCGGGCGAGACGGCGTCGTCGTGTCGACGGGGAGCGTCGAGCGCGACGGTCGCTACCTCGGGAATCTGTTCGCGCGAGCGATCCAGCTCGCGTCGCCGGACGTCGCGGAGCCGCCGTCCGATGGCGTCCGAGGAGTCGATGTCGACGAGGAGCAGGTGCTCCTCGAAGCCGGGCGCTCGCGCGACGACCTCGCCTTCTGGATCGAGGACGACCGAGTGGCCGTCGAAGACCAGCTCGTCCTGCCCCCCGACGAGGTTGCAGAACGCGAGGAACGCACTCGAATCGCGCGCTCTCGTCACGAGCATCTCCTCACGCTCCTCGGCCTTCCCCACGTGAAACGGAGATGCGGAGAGGTTGACGATGAGCTGGGCGCCGGCGAGGGCGAGGTCGGTGGTGGGTGGGCCGGGCTGCCAGATGTCCTCGCAGATCGTCGGTCCGACACTCGCCTCACCGAGCTGCAGCAGCACGAGCTCGCGGCCCTCGGCGAAGTAGCGGTGCTCGTCGAACACACCGTAGTTGGGGAGGAAGTGCTTGCGATAGATCGCCTGGATTCGTCCGTCTGCGCAGACGGCGCATGCGTTCGACAGGTCTCGGTCGAACCACGGCGTGCCGACGAGCGCGACGATTTCGGTTGCGGCGACGGCGATCTCAGCGGTCGACTCGCGTGCCGCGCGCACGAAGCCGGGGCGGAGGAGCAGATCCTCGGGCGGATAGCCGGTCGTGGCGAGCTCCGGAAAGACCACGAGGTCGGCGCCGGCGGCGCGCGCTCTCGTGAGGTGGTCGAGGACCTTCGCGCGGTTTCCTGCGAGGTCGCCGACGACCGCATTCAGCTGTGCGAGCGCGATTCTCACGGTTTTCGCCTCACAGTCACAAACCGAGTGTAACTACAGTCCTCCTGGCATGGAGATCACCTTCGAGCGTCGCTTTCGCGGCCCGCTGAGCTCGGCCAACGGCGGGTATGCGTGCGGTTGCCTGGCGGCGTACGTGGAAGCCGATGCGGTCGAGGTGACGCTTCGCCTGCCTCCACCGCTCGAGCGCCCGCTCGAGGTACGGCGCTTCGCCAGTGGCGTTCATCTGCTCGACGGCGACACGCTTGTCGCCGAGGCGGGCCCCGCCGGCGGCCTCGAGCTCGAGGTTCCGTCTCCGGTGTCGCTGGAGGAGGCGGAGGAAGCGCGGACGCGGCATATCCGCGGAGGCAATCCCGACTTCGCGGAGTGCTTCACGTGCGGCGCGCGTGACGAGGGCGACGGCCTCGGCGTCTACGTCGGCCCGGTCGCCGGACGCGAGCCTCTCCACGCGGCAGCGGTGACCTTTCCGGTGAGCGCGCCCGAGATCGTCTGGGCTGCGATCGACTGCCCGGGCGCATATGCGATCGGAGTGGAGGGGCGTGGCGACATCGTCCTCGGCCGGATGACGGCGCGCGTCCTTCGCGTACCGCGTATCGGCGAGACGTGCGCGGCTGTTGCGTGGCCGCTCCGAGAAGACGGCCGGAAGCTGTTCGCGGGAACCGCGCTCTTTGCCGGCGATGGCGAGCTCCTCGCGATCGCGCGGCAAACCTGGATCGTCCCCCGAGTGTAGGGGCGAGATATATCTCGCCCCTACGAGCCGCGGGTGTGGGCCCGGTAGAGCGAGATACGTCTCGCCCCTACGAGCGCGGGGTCAGCGCGAGCAGAAGACCGCCGTCCTCGTCGTACGCGGGGAAGAAGTCCGCGGTCACGCGCTTCTCGCGGCCGGCGCGCGTCCGGATCTCGAGCTCCTGTCCGAGCTTGCGCACTCCCCACTCCCTGACGACGTCGATGGGCGCCGTGTCCGAGAGCGCGAGCGCCTCCGCGAGGTCGCGCCCGATGAGGTCGGAGTCGCGGTAACCGGTGAGCTCGAACACTCCGCGGCCGGCCGCAAGCACGCGCGTGTCGCGGTCGCAGACGACGAAGCCGGTAGCAGGAGCGGGGTAGTAGTCCTCGAGCAGCTCGAAGAGGAAGCCGAACGCGCAGCTGCGGCACTGGACGGCCTGCATCGAGAACCCGTCGTAGCCGTCGAGGTCGACGGAGCGCTCCTTGCAGTTCGGGCAGATGAAGAACGGCACCGTCTCATCGT
>JBOHBA010000384.1:0-10914 GCA_050698095.1 Gaiellaceae bacterium | reverse complement strand
ATCGTCGTCCTGGTGCTCGTCTCGACGGGGCTCTCCAGGCGCAGGCTCGGCGCCCCTGCGGCACTCGGGGTTCCGTACGTGCGCGAGGAGAGGTAGAACGCATACGTGAACGTCGTCACGCCGCGCTCGCTCGACGGGGCCCTCGGACTGAAGTCCGAGTCCCCGGACGCGGTTCCGATCCAGGGGGGCACGGATCTGATGGTCGCGCTCAATTTCGACCAGACGCGGCCCGACGTTCTGCTGAACCTCAACGAGGTCGCGGAGCTCGGCGGCTTCGCGCGCGAGAACGGCCTGCTTCGGCTCGGATCGGGTCTCACGTATGCCGAGGCGATGATCGGAGACGTCGCGGATGCTCTTCCGGCGCTGGCCGAGGCCTCACGCACTGTCGGCTCGCCGCAGATCCGCAACCGCGGGACGATCGGCGGGAATCTCGGCACCGCCTCGCCGGCAGGGGACGCGCTGCCTCCGCTGCTCGTCGAAGGCGCAGTCGTCGAGGTCGCGAGCGTGCGCGGCGCGAGGCGGGTGCCGCTTGCGGAGTTTCTCGTCGGCGTGAAGCGCAACGCGCTCCAGCCGGACGAGCTCATCGTCGCGGTGCACGTCGAGCCGAGCGGTCAGCCCCAGACGTTCATGAAGGTCGGACCGCGCAACGCGATGGTGATTGCCGTCTGCTCGCTCGCGGTCGTCGCCGATCGCGAGCGCGGGGAGCTCCGGGCGGCCTTCGGATCGGCGGCTCCCGTCGCCCGGCTCGTGACCGCGCCGATCGACGAGGTCGAGTCGTTTCCCGAGCAGGTCGCCGCGGCCGCAAGCCCGATCGACGATGTGCGCGGGACCTCGGCCTACCGACGTCATGCGTTGCGCGTCCTTACGCGCCGCGCGCTCGAAAGGTGTCTGGCATGACTTGCGTCGAAGCGACCGAGCGGCATTGCCGATGAGGATCGAGCTGAGGGTCAACGGCGAGCGGCTCGAGGCCGACGTCTGGGGCGGCGAGAGTCTCCTCACGACGCTTCGCGACCGACTCGAGCTTCCAGGGTCGAAGAACGCCTGCGAGCAGGGCGAGTGTGGCTCGTGCTCGGTTCTCCTCGACGGCGAGCTCGTCTGCTCGTGTCTCGTGCTCGCGGCACAGGCCGACGGCCACGACGTCGTCACCGTGGAAGGGCTCGCCGAGGACGGGCGACTCCACCCGGTGCAGGACGCGTTCGCCGAGACCGGAGCAGTCCAGTGCGGGTTCTGCACGCCGGGGTTCGTCGTCGCGGCGGCCGATCTCCTCGAGCGCGTTCCCGATCCGAGCGACGACGAGATTCGCGAGGCTCTCTCGGGGAACCTCTGCCGCTGCACCGGGTACCAGAAGATCCTCGACGCCGTTCAGCTGGCGGCGCGGCGATGAGTACCGCGACGCGCACCCTCCGTCGCGGCCGAGCGGTCCCGGCTACGCGCCGCGCGGACGCGATCCCCAAGGTCACCGGCGAGTTCGCGTACTCGAGCGACCTTCATGCCGACGGAATGCTCTGGGGGCAGACCGTTCGCAGCCCGCACGCGCACGCTCGCGTTCTCGGGATCGACGTCTCCGAGGCAGTGGGCATGCGCGGAGTGCGTGCCGTGCTCACCTACGAGGACGTCCCGGGCGCGAAGAGCTACGGTCTCGAGTTCCCCGACCAGCCGGTTCTCGCCGTCGATCGGGTGCGGTACTACGGCGAGGCCGTCGCGATCGTGGCTGCGGACGAGCCCGAGCAGGCCCGGCGGGCTGCCGCGGCGGTGCGTGTCGAGTACGAGCCGCTCACGCCGATCACGGATCCCGAGCGTGCAACCGAGATGGAGCCGTTGCATCCCGATCGACCCACGGCGGGCCACGGCTACCGCGACGATCCGCGGCCGAACGTGGTTCGGTCGATGGTGGTCCGCCACGGCGATCCCGGCGTGGCCGGCGATGTCTCGGTAGAGGGCTTCTACGAGATCGGGCAGCAGGACCAGGCGTTCCTCGGGCCGGAGTCGGGTCTCGCCGTCCCCGACGGCGAGGGCGGCATCGACATCCACGTCGCGACTCAGTGGCTCCACGTCGATCGCGATCAGGTCGCGCCGTGCCTCGGCCTCGAGCCGGAGCAAGTGCGGATCCACCTCGCGGGTGTCGGTGGCGCCTTCGGCGGGCGGGAAGACCTCTCGATTCAAATTCACGCGGCGATGCTCGCGCTGCGCACCAACCGGCCCGTGAAGATGGTCTACAACCGCGAGGAGTCCTTCGTCGGCCACATCCACCGGCATCCTGCGCGGATCTGGGCCGAGCACCGCGCGGCGCGCGCGGGACAGCTCGTCGCCGTGCGCATGAAGATCCTGATCGACGGGGGCGCATATGCCTCGAGCTCGACGGCGGTCATCTCCAACGCCTGCTCGTTCGCGGTTGGGCCGTATGCGGTCGAGAACGTGCTCGTCGAGGGGCTCGCGGTCTACACGAACAACCCTCCCTGCGGAGCGATGCGCGGTTTCGGCGCGGTCCAGACGTGCTTCGCGGCCGAGGCTCAGATGGACAAGCTCGCCGCCGAGCTCGGGATCGACCCCGTCGAGCTCCGGCTCCTCAACGCGCTCGAGCCGGGAGGCACTCTGGCGACGGGCCAGGTCGTGACGGGCTCGCTGCCGACGCGGGACGTCATCCGGCGTGCAGCTGCGCTCCCGGTCCCGGATGCCGAAGAGCTGCCGCGAGACGCGATCCGGCTACCCGGGGGCGCGGGCAACACGACGCGCGGCGAGGGTGTTCGCCGAGGCGTCGGTTTCGCAGTCGGCTTCAAGAACATCTGCTACTCGGAAGGCTTCGACGACTACTGCGCGGCGCGGGTTCGGATCGCCGCGGACGGGAGCGCCGAGGTGCACTGCGCCTCCGCCGAGGTCGGCCAGGGCGTGACCGACGTGATCCTCCAGGTCGCTCGGCTCGAGCTTGGAACTGAGAATGTCACGCTCGCATCGGGGTCGACCGCGCAGGTCGGCTCTGCAGGCTCGGCGTCCGCCTCGCGGATGACATGGATGGCGGCGGGGGCCGTTCAAACAGCCTGCCGCGCCGCGCTCGACGAGCGGGAGCGGACGGGTGGCGCGGAGGTCGACATCGAGCGTGTCTACCGTCATCCGCGCACGTTCCCTCTCGACCCGGAGACGGGCCAGATAACCGACGGGCAGGCGCACGTCGCCCTCGCGGTCGCGGCGATGCGGGTCGTCGTCGAGGTCGACGTTGACCTGGGTCTGACGCGCGTCGTCTGGATCGGTACGGCGCAGGACGTGGGCAAGGCATTGAGCCGAACCGCGGTCGAGGGCCAGATCGAAGGCGGTACCGCGCAGGGGCTCGGGCTCGCGCTCATGGAGGAGATCCAGACGCGCGACGGGGTCATCGCGAACGCGAGCTTCACGGACTACCTCATCCCCACGTTTCTCGACATGCCGCCGGTCGTCTCCGAGCTGGTCGAGGAGCCCGAGCCGGACGCGCCCTACGGGCTCAAGGGTGTCGGCGAGCCGCCCACGGTCGTCTCGACCGCGGCGATCGTGGCCGCGCTGCGAGACGCAACCGGGCGGGAGCTCGCGCGCGTGCCCGTCCGCCCGGACGACATCGTCGGTCTCTGACCGTTAGAGCGAGCCGCGAGGAGCGATCCAGCGCGTCGGCTGGCCCGTTATCTCGGCGATGACGTCGAAGTCGGAGTCGTAATGGAGGAGGGTCAGCTCCGAAGACGCGGCGGCAGCGGCGATCAGGAGATCGAAGTGCTTCACGCGACGATGGTGAAGGCCCCCTTGGAGCGCGAGCATCTCATAGACGTCGAAGGCGCGATCCCACTCTCGTCGGCCGACTGGGCACTGGCGCAACCTCTCGAGGCCGGTCCTGATCGTCGAGAACTCCACGGCGTTGCGAGCGCCGTGGAGCAGCTCGAACGCGACGGGATGGCACGTTGCCACGTCGCGATCCGCGACCGCGCGGTCGAACGCACGGCGAAGATCGGGGTCACGCGCGGACGTCGTCCAGGCGCTCGTGTCGGCAAGCTCTACCACTCGCTGTGGTCCTCGCCGAAGCCGGTTCGTCGCAGTCGGTCGAGCTCCTCGAGCGTGTAGTCCGGCCGCCATGCCGCCAGCTTGCGCAGCGCCTCGCGCGCGATGACGTCCTCGAGCGCTCGGTGGACCGTGTCGGTCGTCGTGCGCGTCTCCAGGAGGTCTCGCGCCTGTTCGACGAGGTCGAGATCGAGGTTCAGGGATGTTCTCTTGATCCGGGCCATTGTATGCCTCGAAGTGTCACACGAGGCATACAACTTCGTCAAGATATACGCACGATGAACGTCCGCGTAGGGGCGAGATATATCTCGCCCTACCGCGAAAGATCGTCGAGAAACGCGCCGAGCAGCGTGTAGAAGCGCTGCGTGCTCGAGATGCCCAGACGCTCGCCGGGTGCGTGCAGGCCGAGGATCTCCGGGCCGATCGAGATCATCTGCATCCCCGGCAGCTTGTCGCCGATCACAGCGCACTCGAGCCCGCCGTGAACGACCTCGAGGCCGGGGGCGCGCCCAGCTACACGCTCGAACGTCGCGCGCGCGGTCGCGAGCAGGCTCGATTCGAGATCGGGCTGCCACGGAGGATAGGAGCGCTTCACCTCGATCTCCGCACCGGCGAGCCGCGCAAGCGCCTCGAGCGTCGCGACGACCTCGTCGAGCGCTGCGGCATTCGAGCTCCGCGTCATGGACGCGAGCGTGACGACGTCGTCCTCCGTCGTCGCGACCGTGAGGCTCGTGCTCGTCTCGACCGCGCCGGGGACGTCAGGAATCATCGCGAGGACGCCCGCCGGGAGCGCAGCGACGAGATCGAGCGCGCGGCTCGTCTCCTCCGTGCTCGCTGCGGCCTCGACCGGCGTTCGCTCGATCGTGAGTGCGAGCTCGGGCTCGGTGGCCGCGAACTGCTTGCGTAACGCCGCGAGCTCGGTCTCGGCTGCCCACCGGAAGGCGTCCTCCGCGCTCGGCGCCATGACCGCTCGCGCACGCGCCTCGCGAGGAATGGCGTTCCTGCTCGCTCCGCCTTCGAGGCGCGCGAGCCCGAACGGCGCCTGCTCGAAGACGAGCGAGAGTACGCGCCCGAGAGCCTTGATCGCGTTCGCGCGCCCGCGTGCGATGTCGCCGCCCGAGTGACCGCCGCGCGCGCCCGAAACGGTCACCTCCACAGCGACGGCTCCGTCTCCGACCGGTTTCGTGTCCAACCGGAAACGCACGAAGGTGTGCGCGCTCCCTGCGCAGCCGACGGTGAGCGCGTCGTCGCTCGTGCCGTCGAGGTTGATCAGGAGGCGTCCCGAGACCAGCGCTGGATCGAGCTCCTTCGCGCCGTCCAGGCCCCGCTCCTCCGACACGGTGAGGAGGAGCTCGAGCGGCCCGTGCTCGATCGCGGGATCGCCCACGACCGCGAGGGCTGCCGCGACGCCGATGCCGTTGTCCGCACCGAGAGTCGTTCCTTCGGCGACGACCCAGTCGCCGTCCACCACGACGTTGATCCGCCCCTCGCGCGGGTCGTACGGGCTCCCGGGATCGCGCTCGCAGACCATGTCGAGGTGCGCTTGCAAGACGACCGTCGGAGCACTCTCGCGCCCCGGCGAGGCGGGCACGCGAACCACCGTGTTGCCCTCTGAGTCCACGTCCGTTGCGAGCCTGCGGGCGTGCGCCCATGCGAGAACATGCTCGCGTGCCTCGGCCTCCTGTTTCGACGGGCGGGGGATCCGCGTGAGCTCGGCGAATCGCTCCCAGAGTGCGGCGGGCTCCAATCCCTTCAGGGCGTGGCCCGCGCTCACCGGCGAAGCGTGAGCGCCGCGCCCGCGGCAAGGAGCGCGAGCCCGAGCACCCGCGGCCAGGTGATCGGAATGCGCTCCACTCCGAACCAGCCGTACCGGTCGATGATCGTGGCAAGCGTGAACTGGGCCGCAATCAGGACGGAGGTCGTCGCAACGATGCCGATGCGAGGGCCGGCGACCGTGATCGCGAGGATGATGAGCGCGCTCATCACTCCTCCGAGCAACATCCATTTCGGCGAGCCGAGCGCGTCGCCCAGGCCGGAGAAGGATCGGCGGGCGACGAGGAGGACGGCGAGCGCGATCATGGCGCCGATGAGCGAGGCTGTCGCGACCGCTTCGATAGTGCCGATGCGGTCGCCGAGGCGTCCCTGGACGGCGATCTGAACGGCGCCACCCAGGCCCGCCGCAGAAGCGAGCGTTGCCGCAAACCAGGTCGAGCTCACCGCCAGGACGCTATACGCTCCCGGGCGTCCCCGACGAAGGAGCACGAGTGATACGCGCGATCGTCCAGTTCGAGTCCGAGCCCGATCCCGATCGGTATCAGCAGCACATCGACGAGTTCGTGCCACCGATCGCGTGCTCGGCGTTCCGACACGGAAAGATCTTCGGATCGCCGTTCGGAGAGCCCTCGCACCGCTACATGGCGGAATTCGAGTGGGATGACATGGAGTCGTTCAAGGCGGCGGTCAGCTCCGAGGCGTTCGCGGCCTCGGGCAATGACGCGATGGCCATGGGCATCCCGTTCACCGTCTCGTTCGCGTCGATCGAGTGAGCGAACCGACCCATCCGCGCCCGCTCGATCCAGCGGAGCTCGGCTTCGAGACGATCGTCTACGAGAAGGAGCCTCCGCGCGCGACGATCCGCCTCAATCGGCCGGACGTCTTGAACGCGTTCGACTTCCGGATGCTGCGGGAGATAGCGCGAGCGTGCGAGGACGCTTCGTGGGACGACGACGTCCGCGCCGTCGTGGTGACCGGGACGGGACGCGCCTTCTGCGTCGGCGCCGATCTCCGCGCGTGGGGCGAGGAGCTGCTCGGCAGCTCGAGCGAGTACTGGAAGTGGTTCGGCGCCTTCAAGGACATGCACGACCGGCTGCGCGAGATCGGCAAGCCGACGATCGCGCGCGTAAACGGGATCGCGGTCGGAGGGGGCAACGAGCTGCAGATGGCGTGCGACCTGTCGGTGATGGTCGACACGGCGTTCATCCGCCACGTCGGTCTTCAGCACGGCTCGGTTCCGGCCGGCGGCGCGACGCAGTGGCTGCAGCTCATGGTCGGAGACCGGCGCGCCCGCGAGATCGTGTTCCTCTGCGACGAGGTCCCGGCCGCGCAGGCGGCTGAGTGGGGGCTCGTGAACAGCGCGGTCCCGGAGGCCGAGCTCGACGGCGTCGTCGACGAGTGGGTCGAGAAGCTTGCCGCCCGGCTCCCGCAGACGACGCGGTACGCGAAGCAGCAGCTGAACGTGTGGCGCGATCTCGCGTGGCATCAGACGGTGGGCCACGCACGCGATTGGCTGGCAATGTCGATGCTCGGGGACGAGGCTCAGGGAGCGGTGCGGGCGTTTCTCGAGCGCGACAAGGAGGAGTAGCGATGGCCGACGAGGTTTTGACTTCACGCGAGGGCGCCCTGCTCACGATCACGCTCAACCGCCCTGACGTCTACAACGCGATCAACCGCGACATGCACGCCGCCCTCGCAGCCGCGCTCGCGGAGGCGGGCGAGCCGGCGGTGCGAGCGGTGGTTCTCACGGGGGCCGGAAGGGGATTCTGCTCGGGACAGGACCTCCGCGAGTTCCAGGAGCTTCCAGGTGGTATCCGCGACGCGCTCGAGGAGACCTACCACCCGAACATCCGCGCCATCCGCGCGCTCGAGAAGCCGGTGATCGCCGCGATCAACGGCGCGTGCGCCGGCGCCGGGCTATCGCTCGCCTGCGCGTGTGACGTGCGCGTGGCATCGGCCGATGCGAGCTTCGTACCCGGTTTCATCGGCATCGGGCTCGTCCCCGATGCGGGCGGCACGTGGTTCATCCACCGGCTCCTGGGTTTCTCGCGTGCGTTCGAGTGGATGGTGTCCAACCGGCGGCTGGGCGCCGACGAGGCGCTCGAGTGGGGTCTGGTCTCGGAGGTCCAGCCGGGCGATCAGTTCGCAGAGCGCGTCGGCGAGCTCGCGGCGTGGTACGCGGCGCTGCCCACACGTGCAGTCGCGATGACAAAGCAGCTCTTCGACCACTCCTACACCGCCTCGCTCGAGGAGCAGCTCGAGCTCGAGGCAGCGCTCCAGCAGGCCGCGACCGGGACCGAGGACTTCGCCGAGGGCGTGCAGGCATTCCTCGAGAAGCGCGCTCCCGAGTTCCGCGGGCGGTAGCGCGCGTGGAGATCCGCGCAGTCGACTATCACACGGGCGGCGAGCCGTTCCGCATCGTCACGGGTGGAGTCGAGCCACCACACGGAGCCACGATCCTCGACAAGCGCCGCGACGCTCTCGAGCGCCTCGATCACGTGCGGAGGCTCCTGGTGCACGAGCCCCGCGGGCACGCCGACATGTACGGCTGCCTCGTCGTCGAGCCGAACGACTCCGACGCCGACCTCGGTGTCGTCTTCTTCCACAACGCGGGTTACTCGACCGCGTGCGGGCATGGGACGATCGCACTCGTCACGTGGGCGCTCGACGAGGGGATCGTCGAGCGATCGGAGGGGGAGAACCACGTCGTCGTCGACGTCCCCTCGGGACGGCTCGACACATGGGCGCAGGTCGAGAACGGGCGCGTGCGCTCGGTTCGCTTCCGAAACGTCCCGTCGTTCGTCTGGGCGGAAGGTGTCGAGCTCGGCAGGTGCACAGTCGACATCGCCTTCGGCGGCGCGTTCTACGCGTCCGTGCAGGAGCGGGTCGAGTCGGTCGAGCTCCCCCGCCTGATCGAGCTCGGCCGTGAGCTCAAGCGCGAGATCGAGGCGTGGCAGGACGTCGTCCACCCGATCGAGCCTGAACTTCGGGACGTCTACGGCGTGATCTTCTGGCAGGAGGAGGGCGACGCTCCTCTGACCCAGCGCAACGTCACCGTCTTCGCCGACGGCGAGGTCGATCGCTCGCCGTGCGGCAGCGGGACATCGGCACGGCTCGCACTCCTCGATCGAAGCGGGCGGCTACCACGCGGCGACGAGCTCCGACACCTCAGCATCGTCGGCTCCGAGTTCCACGGCCGTGTTGTCGCCGAGACGGACGTCGCCGGGATACCAGCGGTCGTCACCGAGGTGGAAGGGAGTGCCTACCGCACCGGGGAGCACGTCTTCACGCTCGATCCCGCCGACCCGCTCGGCGACGGCTTTCTGCTGCGCTGAATGCGTCGGCTGCTACTCGCCTTGGTCGGTGCTGCCGCTCTTCTTGGCGCGTCAGGATGCTCCCTCGCGCCGAGCGTCGCGGATGTCGGTGTCGGGCCGGGCTCGGGCGCGAGCCCGCTCACCGTCTACGTCCGGGCGTGCTCACGTTCCGCTGTTCATCTTGTGCAGCTTGCTGAGCTACAGGGAGGCAGCCGCACCTCGTTTGGCGTGCCGATCTACTGGCAGATCGTGTCCCGACGCGGATCCGCACGCTCGGTGTATCGCGTCGGGGTCCGACCGGCGGGCTTCGAGACGACTGTCCCGTTCGGCGATCTCCCCAGTACGCCGCACTTCTTCTACGGCGTGGACGTTGGCGAAGCCGGCATGGGTTTTACGCTCGACGACCTCCGACGAGGTCAGGTCTTAACGAGTGACTACCGATACGTGTCGATTGGTCGGTACCTGGACGACGCGAGGGCGGCGTGTGATCGCGAACGTCGATCAGCGACCTCCTGGCTGGCCGGCATCAGCCTCGTGCTCTTGGTCGCTGCGTCGATGGCGCTCCTGGCCGGGGGCGTTCATCGACGTCGGTCGATCGCGGGATCCGGTAGGCGGGATCTGATTCTTGTGGCGTCCGTGGTCACTGCCATAGCCGTCCTTGGAACTCTCGACGCCTTCGACGACCCCTTCCCGGGACCACAGATCCCCTACGGCAAAGCGACGCCAGGGCGTCTCGTGCCGAGACTCGCTTCCGGCGAGCGTGTCCTCGCGAGGTTCGATTCGACCGAGCTACCTGACCGGACTTTCGCGACGAAGCAGTTCGAGGCGAGCGGTCGCTACGCGTTGTATGTGGGCTGCGACGGCATTAGCGTGCAGGTAAGCGAGGCCTACTTTCGGCCGAGCGTGGAGTACGGTGCGCGAACGGTCGCCCTGTGTAACCCGAGCATTCGTCTCGCAAGTGGGCTTTCGACAACTCCCAGCGGGACAGTTGTCCTCGGTGTCAGAGGTCACGGCACACGCTGGCGCGTCACGATCGCAACGCGCTAGGTCGACGGCGCGGCAAGGGGAACGGCAGAACAACGACGGCGATTGAGCTACGAGCTCAGCGCCGCGACGATCTCCCCGTCTTCCGGGAAGCGACCTTTCTGCTGCTTTGAGAAGACGAGATCGCCGTCGACCAGGACGTCGAACTGGCCGCGTCCTCCAGGCCTGGCCTTCGCCGCAGCGCCGGTGCTCGACGTGATCTCGGCCGCGAGACTCGCGGCCCGCGTGTCGTAGCCGCTTCAGGTTGGGCAGAAGAGGATCTCGACCGTCATCGCCTCAACGTTACCCACCGGCGCGCGCCACAGGCGAGGCCGTCTCGAGCACGGCTTGAACGCGACCTCGTGCCGACTCGCCGGCGAGCCCGCGATGGAAGCAGGTCGTCCTTCTCTCCAGAATGTCCTCCGCGTTTTGCGCCCATTCGTGCGTGACGGCATACCGGGCTTGAGCGACGATGTCCGGGCCACTCGGGTCGAGGCGTTCGAGCAGTGACGCGTCCTCGGCGGCAGGTGCGAGGAGCTCGGCGGCGTTGCTTCCGTACAGATGCAGGAGATGCGCCTGTATATCGTGCTCGAGTTCGACGGGTAGCGAGGCGTTCGCAAGCCCGACCGCGCCTGGGAGCGGCCACGGCCGCTTGTCGACACGATGGACCCCGAGCTCGGACCGCAGCCGGGAAAGGGCCTCGAGCGCGATTCGACGGTACGTCGTGAGCTTGCCTCCCGCGACGTTCAGCATCCCGCCAGGGCTCCGTGTGAACACGGTCTCCCGACGT
>JBOHBA010000383.1:0-7088 GCA_050698095.1 Gaiellaceae bacterium | reverse complement strand
GCCTAACCGTGCAGGCGCTCGTCGCCATTCTCCGGGCGGGCGCCTCCGACCCTGCCATGAGGGACGCGTTCATCGCGTCCCTCGCCGTGGCCGGGATCTCCGGAACGATGGAGACGCGATTGGCTCTCCGTCCGACGCGGAGTCGAGTGATCGCGAAGACCGGGACGACGAACGCGGCTTCCGCTCTGGCCGGATTCGTCCGGCGTCGCTACGTCTTCGCGATCATCCAGAACGGATCGCCCGTTCCGTACTGGTCCGCTCGCACGGCGCAGGACCGCTTCGTGACGCTTCTAGCCAGCTCGTAGAAGCCCGCCGAGATCCGTCTCGGAAAGGATCGGGATTCCGAGCGTCTCGGCTTTCTCGGCCTTCGAGCCCGGGTTCTCGCCGACGATGACCCCGGTGGTCTTCTTCGAGACGGAATCCGAGACCTTCGCTCCGAGCGCCTCGAGGGCCGCCTTCGCTTCCTCGCGCTTGTAGCTCTCCAGCGTGCCTGTGATCACGTATTGACTGCCGGTGAGCGAGCCCTCTGCCCGTCGGTCCGCCGCTCGCGCCGTCAGCTGGACACCCAACTCGCGAAGCTCGTCGAGCAGCGCACGGTTTTCTGCATCTGCGAACCACTCCGCGATGAGCTCGGCCCGGTCCGGCCCGATGCCCTCGACTTCTTCCAGTTGCTCTTGCGTCGCAGTCCGCAGAGCCTCCGCCGTCCCGAAGTGCTGTGCGAGGCTCCGGGCGATGACCCAGCCGACCTTCGGGATGTTCAGCCCGAAGAGCACGCGCGAGAACGGCTGCTCCTTCGAGCGCTGGATCGACTCGAACGCCCGTCCCGCCGAGAGCTCCGCGAAGCCCTCGAGGGACGCGAGCTGCTCGGTCGTCAGCCGGTAGAGATCCGGCAGCGAGCGCACGATCCCCTCGTCCCAGAGCTTCTTGACGGTGTTGGCGCCGACGTTCTCGATGTCGAGCGCCGAACCGACCCAGTGGTAGAGCGTCTCGAGGCCGCGCGACGGGCACGCCCGATTCGGGCAGCGGTGCATGACCTCGCCGGCGGGCTTGACGATCTCCGTCTTGCACAGCGGGCAGCGCTTGGGCATGCGCCACGGCTTCGACCCGGGCTCGTGCTCGCCGGCCGGCCCCACGACCTGCGGGATCACGTCACCCGCGCGCTGCACGATGACGAGGTCACCCTCGCGGATGTCCTTTCGGCGAATGTCGTCCTCGTTATGGAGCGTCGCGCTCGAGACCGTGACGCCGCCCACGTGGACGGGCTCGAGCTCGGCGAGCGGGTTGAGCACGCCTGTCCGGCCCACTCGAACGTGGATCCCCAGGAGACGGGTGACGGCTGCCGTCGGCGCCCACTTGTACGCGCGCGCAAACCGCGGCCGCTCGTGGAGCGAGCCGAGCCGTTCCTGCTGGTCGAACGAGTCGACCTTGATGACGATCCCGTCTATCTCGTAGCCGAGCTCGGCGCGCCTGGCTTCCCAGGCGGCGCACGCTTCGGCCACCTCCTCGATCGACTCGAGCCGCTGTGCCTGCGGATTCGTGCGGAAGCCGCGCTCGCGAAGCCAGGCGAGCGCCTCCCACTGGGTTGCCGGCCTCTCTCCCCGCAGGACGCCGATCCCGTAGACGTAGATCGAGAGTGGCCGCTCCGCGGTGATCGCGGGATTGAGCTGCCGCAGCGAGCCTGCGGCCGCGTTGCGCGCGTTCGGCGCGGGCTTACGGCCCGCTGCGAGCTGCGCCTCGTTGAAGCGGTCGAATCCCTCGCGCGGGAAGTAGATCTCCCCACGGACCTCGACGAGCTCGGGCGCCATGCCGCCGTTCTGGCCGAGCATCCGCAGCGGGATCGCCTCGATGGTGCGCAGGTTCGCGGTCACGTCCTCACCGCGAGAGCCGTCGCCACGCGTCGCTCCGCGTACGTAGACGCCGTTTTCGTAGACGAGCGACACCGCTGACCCGTCGATCTTCGGCTCGATCACGTACGCGACCGGCTCATCGGTGCCGAGCCGCTTTCGCACGTCGTCGGCCCACTTCGTGAGCGCCTCGCTCGTCGTCACCTTCTCGAGCGAGCCCATCGGCGAGAGGTGATCGACCTTGCGGAAGCCCTCGGCGGGCGGAGCGCCCACGCGCTGGGTGGGCGAATCGGGCGTGACGAGGGCGGGGTTCTGCTCTTCGAGCGCCTGCAGCTCGTCGAAGAGAACGTCGTAGGCGCTGTCCGGGATCTTCGGATCGTCGAGGACGTGGTAGCGGTAGAGGTGGTGCTCGATGAGCCGGCGGAGCTCCGCGGCGCGGGCGTCGAGCGCCTTAGACGACACGCATTAGCTCCTCGGACGAGCGCACGAAGGCGTCCGGCTCCTCTGCGAGCAGGCGCTCGTCCGGGTGGATCCCTCCCCACGAGACGGCGACCGCGAACACGCCGGCCGCCTTCGCTGACTGGATGTCGAAGGGCGAGTCCCCGACGTAGACCGCCTGCTCCGGAGCGCCGCCGAGCCGCTCGATGGCGAAGAGCACGGGGTCGGGGTCCGGCTTGTGGCGATCCGTGTCCTCGTGCGCGACCACGACGTCGATCTCGTCTCTCAGCGCCGAAAAGCGTTCGAGCGCGAGAGCCGCGGTGCGGTGACGCTTCGCGGTCACGATGCCGAGCTTCCTCCCCTCCGCCTTGAGCCGGGGGAGCAGCGCGAGGAGATCGTCGAACGCCTCGAGGGTCTCGTGGAGGCCATCGTTGTGCGCCTTGTAGACAGCGAGCAACTCGTCGGTGCGATCGGCGTCGATCGCCCGCATCTGCGCGACTATCCCCTGCCCGCCGATCGTCAGTCCGAGCTCCTCGCGCGGAATCTCGCGGCCGAGGACTGTGCGCACGGCGTGCTCCATCGACGCGAGGATGATCGGCCCGGAGTCGATCAGGGTGCCGTCGAGATCGAACAGGACGATCGGGAAGCGCATCCCGCGATCGTAGCCAGGCTCAGTAATCGACCCGCTCGAGGTAGAGGCCGTGCGGTGGGGCCGTGAGACCGGCGTCCGTTCGCGGTCGGCCCTCCAGCAGCAGCGCCATGCGCTCTGGCGCTTCGGCGCCCGCCTCGAGCATCGTCCCTACGAGGGTCCGCACCATGTGCCGGAGGAAGCTGTCGGCCGTGATCGTGAAATCGAGGCGATCGCCGTCGAGCGTCCAGCCGGACGACAGAACATTCCGTCGGAACACCTCGTGCTGCGTCTCGGTCGGGGTGAAGGCGCGAAAGTCGTGCTCGCCGACGAGAAGTCCGGCGGCAGCAGCCAGTCCGTCGAGCTCGGTCGGCCTCGGCCACCAGAGCGCCCGGCGCGCCTCGAATGGAGAGGACGTGCGACCCGCAAGAACGCGGTATCGATACGAGCGCGAGCGCGCCGAGAAGCGCGCGTGGAACTCGGCAGACGTTTCCTCGGCCGCGAGCACGGCGACGTCGTCGGGAAGCGCCGCGTTGAGCGCAGCGGCCGCACGGTCTGCTGGCGGCCCGCCGTCCGCGTCGAGGCTCGCAACCTGCCCCGTCGCGTGCACCCCGGTATCGGTTCTGCCGGCGACGGCCAGTCCGGCCCAACGCGGGAAGACGGCATCGAGCCCCTCTCGAAGAACGCCTTCGACGGTGCGCAGGCCGGGCTGGCGAGCCCACCCGTGGAAGCCCGTGCCGTCGTACTCGAGTGTCAGCTTGAGGTTCATCGACCGGAGAATCATGCGCGGATGAGGAACTCGAGCGAGGAGGCAGGTGTACGAAGGACATGAGCGGTCACTTCGCTGTCGCCGCCGCCGTGCTCGTGTCCCTCGCAGCCTCAGGAAGCTCGGACACGGCCGCAGGTCGCGCCGGAGCACCACCTCTCGTCCTCGCGTTCGCGACCGATGTGCGCGGCAATCTCGACGTGTTCGTCCAGGACGTCGAATCTGGCGCCAAGCCGCACCGCCTGACGTCGTCGCCGCATGACGAGTTCTCGCCCTCGTGGTCGCCAAATGGCCGGCGCATCGCCTACCGAGTGAACCCGCAGCGGGGAGACGAGGGCGACATCTGGGTCATGCGCGTGGACGGGAGAGGGAAGACGAATCTCACACGCAGCCCCGGGGTCGCGGACTGGTCGCCTGCGTGGTCGCCCGGCGGTGTCCGTATCGCGTACTTCTCGATGCAGGGTGGCGGGAGCGACATCTGGACCATGCGTGCGGATGGCCGCGGCAAGCGCAACGTCACTCGCGACGGTCGACTGAACGAGTATCCGACCTGGTCGCCCGACGGCCGGAGCCTCGCTTTCAACTCTCATCGCGACGGCCAGTTCGAGATCTACCGCAGCGCCTCGGACGGCAGGAGTCAGCTGAACTTGACGCGTCATCTTGCGCGAGACCAATGGCCATCGTGGTCTCCGGACGGGAGGCACATCGCTTTCATGTCCGATCGAGACGGGAGCGAGGACGTGTTCGTGATGCGAGCCGACGGCTCCGCCGTACACAACCTCACCCGCACTGACACGCTCGACGAGTCGCATCCGAGCTGGATGCCCGACGGCCGGCTCTCGTTCTCCCGCCACGGCGAAACCGGGCCGATCGAGGTCTGGAGCGTGGATGCGAATGGGAGCCGCGCTCGGCGTCTCTCGACGTCGGCGCAGCCCGTTCTTTCCTTCAGCTGGAAGGCGAGCCGCTAGCCGGAAACGGCGAGCGCTTCGTTTGCCGAGCTCACGGTGAGGCCCGGTTCGGGCCCGCCGCCGATCACGAACACGCGGCCTCCGAGAGCGGCGACGCCGACACCGTGGCGCGGGGTACGCAAGTCGTCGAGCCTGACCCAGCGTCTGTCGGCGACACGATAGGCGAGCACCTCCGCGATCGTCCCTGCCGGCTCTTCACCGCCGACCGACACGACCACGCCCGCAAGCGCGACGGCCCCGGTGCCACCGCGCGGATCAGGCACGGGCGCGAGGCCGCGCCAGCCGCGATCTCCGGGCCGATAGCGCTCGAAGGTGAGGAGATTCGTGTCCAGACCGGCGGTTCGCCCGCCGACCGCGTACACCGTTCCCTGAAGCGCTGCCACGCCAAGGTGCTCGCGCGGCGTCGGGCCCGGAACGACCGACCAGCGACGAGTCCCGAGGTCGAACGCGAGCGCATTCCGCGCGAGCCTCGTCGCCCCCACCGTCACGCCTCCGGCGACGACGATCTTGCCACCCGCGACCGCCGCGCCGGCAGCCGCCCGCGCGAACGGCATCCGCCGAAGCGCCTGCCAACGCCCACGCTCGAGCACGAAGAACGCGCGCTGCGGAACTCCCGCGACCGTGTAGCCGCCGAGGACGTAGAGACGACCGCGTGCGCCGACAGCCATCGCGTGGTGCACGCCGATCGGGAGGTCGGGGAGGCGCCGCCACCGGTTCTCCGACGGCGAGTAGGCATCCACTCGCCGGGACGCGCCTCGATCGATGGTGAAGCCACCCAGGACGACGATCTCGCTCCCGAGCGTCGCAGCCGCGACCTCGGTCCGCGCGAGAGGCAGCGGCGCGCGCGTCTCCCAGTCGTGCGGGCCGGCGCCTGCGATCGGAGCCGTAACCAGGACGGCGAGCAGGGCTCCCGGGACGACGAGTCTCACGTCAGGCCGCCGGCTCGACCTCGAGGGTCAGGCCGTCGACCGCACGGACGACGACCGCGGTGCCGGGATCGCAGCCGCCGTCGCAGCGAGCCTTCCAGATCTCGCCGTCGACTTTGACCTGACCCTCGGGCCAGAGAGCGTCGACCGCGATCGCCCTCCGCCCCACGAGCGAGTGGAGGCCGACCGCGGCCTTGCGCCGCTTCGACCACCACAGAAAGAGGAACGTCTCCCCGATGTCGAGCACGGCGCCGACGGCAACCGCCATTAGACCCCACGGCGACGGCAAGACGAAGACCGCCAGAAGAAGGCCGATGAGGAAGAGCACGCGGTCAGCGTACTCCGGCCGAGAGGTCGCTACGCCTCGGCGGGAGCTGCCTGCTCGCGCTGCGCACGTGCTGCTGCGAACGGCGTCGCGACGGGCTCGTAATCGACGAGCTCGAGATAGACCATCCCGGCGGCGTCACCCTGGCGCTGACCCAGGCGCACGATTCGCGTGTAGCCCCCGGGTCGCTCGGCGAACCGCGGCGCGACGTCGGCAAACAGCCGGTGCACGATGTCGTTCGAGCGAAGCGCGGCGAGCGCCTGCCGGCGGGCATGGAGATCGCCGCGCTTGCCCAACGTGATCATCTTCTCGGCGAACGGCTTGACCGCCTTCGCCTTGGCCTCGGTCGTCGAGATCCGGCCGTGCTCGATCAGAGCGCTCGTGAGATTCGAGTAGAGCGCCTTGCGATGGGCGGAGTCCCGCCCGAGCTTCTTGCCGGATCGCTGATGTCTCATGTCGTCGGGTTGTAGGGCGAGATGTATCTCGCCTTATGCCATGTCCTCGCCCTTGAGCGTCAGCCCGTGCGCGCCGAGGGCCGAGCGAACCTCCTCGATGGACTTGCGGCCGAAGTTCGGGATCGCGACGAGCTCGTTCTCCGACTTGGAGGTGAGGTCGCCGATGGTCTCGATGCCGACGCGCTTCAGGCAGTTGTAGGAGCGGACGCCGAGCTCGAGCTCCTCAATCGGGAAGTTCTCCATCCCGTGCATGACGGGCGCCTCGGCGGCGGCCTCTGCTGCCGCCTCGCCGAGCCCTTCGATGGCGTCGAGATCGGTGAAGATCGCGAGCTGGCGGATGAGGATCTCGGCCGCCTGCCCGATGGCGTCGCGCGGGTCGAGCGAGCCGTCGGTGGTGACGTCGAGGACGAGCTTGTCGTAGTCGGTTCGCTGCCCGACACGAGCGGCCTCGACCTCGTATGCAACGCGCCGAACCGGCGAGAAGATCGAGTCGATGGGAATCACCCCGATGGTCGTCTCCGGACCTCTGTTGAGCTCGGCCGGGACGTAGCCGCGCCCGCGGCCGATCGTGAGTGTCATCTCGAGCTTGCCCTTGTCGGAGACGTGAGCGATCTCGAGGTCCGGGTTGAGGATCTCGAGGTCGGCGGGCGCCTCGATGTCTGCGGCGGTGACGATGCCTGCGCCCTTCTTCGCGATGTAGACCTCGATCTCGGGGGACGCGCCGTGCAGGCGGACGAT
>JBOHBA010000382.1:0-2689 GCA_050698095.1 Gaiellaceae bacterium | reverse complement strand
AAGGTCGCGTCCGTCGCCACTGCGTTCCCATCGGGCCAGTCGCCGACCGAGATCAAGGTCGCCGAGACCCGCGCCGTGGTCGAGCTCGGCGCCGACGAGGTCGACATGGTGATCGACCGCGGCGCCTTCCACTCGGGTCGCTACGCGAAGGTGTACGACGAGATCGTCCAGGTGAAGGAGGCCTGCGGCGAGGCGCACCTCAAGGTCATACTCGAGACCGGCGAGCTCGGGACGTACGACAACGTCCGCCGGGCGTCGCTGCTCGCGATTGCGGCCGGCGCCGACTTCATCAAGACCTCGACCGGGAAGATCAGCCCGGCGGCGACCTTGCCGGTGACGCTGTGCATGATGGAGGTCGTCCGCGACGTATATGCGGAGACCGGCCACATGGTCGGGATAAAGCCGGCGGGCGGGATCCGCGCGTCCAAGCAGGCGATCCAATACCTCGTCGTCCTGTACGAGACGCTCGGTCGCGAGTGGATGACGCCCGACCTGTTTCGCTTCGGAGCATCGTCGCTCCTGAATGACGTCCTCATGCAGCTCCGCAAGGAGAAGACGGGGCGCTATCAGTCCGGCGACTACTTCACCATCGACTGATGACTCAGGTCGAGAAGCGCCCGTCCTCCGCGCCCGCTCCGCTGGAGTGGGAGTACGCGCCGGCGCCGGAAGCGCGCGACGCCGTCCAGATTCGCGAGCGGTACGGGCTCTTCGTCGGAGGTGACGAGGTGGAGCCGCGGACGCGCGAGTGGTTCGCGTCGATATCGCCCTCCACGGAGGAGCCTCTCTTCGAGGTCGCGTTGGCGGGTGAGGAGGACGTGTCGCTTGCAGTCGAGGCGGCCCGAGACGCGTTCGAGAACGGCTGGTCGAAGCTCGTGCCGTCGGAGCGCGCGAAGTACCTCTTCAGGATCGCGCGGATTCTCCAAGAGCGCTCGCGCGAGCTCGCGGTCGCGGAGTCGCTTGACGGCGGGAAGCCGATCCGTGAGTCGCGCGACGTCGACATCCCGCTTGCAGCCGCGCACTTCTTCTACTACGCGGGCTGGGCCGACAAGCTCGAGTACGCCTTTCCGCACCGGACTCCGCGGCCGCTCGGCGTCGCGGCGCAGATCATTCCCTGGAACTTCCCGCTGCTCATGCTCGCGTGGAAGATCGCGCCGGCGCTCGCATGCGGGAACACGGTGGTCTTGAAGCCAGCCGAGACGACGCCGCTGACGGCGATGATCTTCGCGGACATCTGCCGCCAGGCTGAGCTGCCGCCCGGCGTGGTCAATCTCGTCACGGGGGACGGCTCCACGGGCGCGCACCTCGTCCGCAGCGAAGGAATCGACAAGCTCGCGTTCACCGGCTCGACCGAGGTCGGGAAGCTGATCATGCGCGAGCTCGCCGGTCGTGATGTGCGTATGACGCTCGAGCTCGGCGGCAAGGCGGCGAACATCGTGTTCGACGATGCGGCGCTCGACCAGGCGGTCGAGGGGATCGTCAACGGCATCTACTTCAACCAGGGGCATGTGTGCTGCGCGGGCTCGCGCCTGCTCGTACAGGAGTCGATCTACGAGCCGCTGATCGAGAAGCTCAAGCGGCGGCTCACCACGCTGCGGGTGGGCGATCCGCTCGACAAGAACACCGACGTCGGCGCGATCAACTCGCTCGCTCAGCTCGAGAGGATCCGTGAGCTGGTCGCGAGCGGCGAGGAGGAGGGCGCCGAGATCTACCAGCCCGCGTGCGAGCTTCCCGAGCGTGGCTACTGGTTCGTACCGACGCTGTTCACGAACGTCGCCCAGAGCTACCGGATCGCGCAGGAGGAGATCTTCGGGCCCGAGCTGTCGGTGATCACCAGACGGACGCCGGAGGAGGCGGTCGAGAAGGCGAACAACACGCCGTACGGGCTCTCGGCCGGGGTGTGGACCGAGAAGGGCTCGCGGATCCTGTGGATGGTCGAGCGACTGAGGGCGGGTGTGGTGTGGGCGAACACGTTCAACAGGTTCGACCCGACGTCGCCGTTCGGCGGGTACCGCGAGTCCGGGTTCGGGCGCGAGGGCGGCCGCCACGGCCTCGAGCCGTACCTGAGGCTCGAATGACCGCACGCGAGATGCATTTGCATGCGTTCTCCATCTCCATATCCCCACCCTGGGTGGGGCAGTTGGCCACCCGCCACCCACTTTCGACACTACCTCGAAAGTGGCCACAAGACTGCGACGTGAGTGCGCCAACATTGCGCCAATCGGCTCACACGCCACAACCTCGCCGCATGGCGATACGAAATCCCGAAGACTCGAGGCACCGGCAATGACCCGGCTCGCCGTCAAGAAGACGTACAAGCTCTACATCTCCGGCGCATTCCCACGCTCCGAGTCGGGCCGCACGTTCGAGGCCGAGGGTCAGAACATGGCGCGCGCCTCGCGCAAGGACGCGCGCGACGCAGTTCGCGCCGCTCGAGCCGCATTCCCCGCGTGGGCCGGGATGACGGCGTACAACCGCGGCCTGATCCTGTACCGGCTCGCTGAGATGATGGAGGCCCGCTCGACCGATCTCCAGCGCGCATGCTCCGGTCGCGAGGAGGTCGAAGCGGCGATCGATCGCGTCGTCTGGTACGCCGGGTGGGCGGACAAGCTCGCGCAGGTGCTCGGGAGCTCGAACCCCGTGGCCGGGCCCTACTTCGACTTCACCGTGCCCGAGCCGACCGGGGTCGTCG
>JBOHBA010000381.1:0-8553 GCA_050698095.1 Gaiellaceae bacterium | reverse complement strand
AGCCGGGCGTCCGCGCTCACGCGTCGTGCAGGCTAGAAGCCTGTGCGACGCGCGAGGGTGGCGATCCGGCGCAGTGTCGTGGCCATCATCCGGCCCGCGTGAATTTCCGGTCACGCATCTGGTGCGGCGTCTCACAACATTCCACCAGTAACGCCGGCTCGCCGTAGGGGCGAGATATATCTCGCCCCTACAACCTGGGGATGACGCGAGAGTACCGGCCAGAGATCAGTCGCCCCAGTCGAAGTCGCGCGGACGCCCGGTCCACAGCGCCTCGTCGAGTGCGGCCCCCTCGACATTTTCCGCGGTCTCCTCTCCCGGCCACGGCAGCCGCTCCGAGCTGAGCTCGGCCGCGGGCTCGCCGTCGAGCGTTTCCTCGATGCGCGCTTGCTCCTCGCTCTTGAAGAGCGGGTGGTTCTCGAGCTGGTCGCCGTCGAGGTAGCGAGCGAGCGGCATCTCGGTGTCGAGGTCGGCATTACGGCCCTTCAGCTCGAGATGCTCCCGAATCGCCTGGGCGAATACGGACTCGGCATCGGCGGCTGAGTGATCTTCGTGGTCCGACATGGCTTCCCCGAGCTTCGAGCAGCTTACCGCATTGCCTGCGGAAAAGACCCTGCTAATAACCTCGATTCAAACTCGGTTCAAGGTTGTGCGAGGATTCCGCCGTGTCGGTTCTCGTTACAGCGATCGTTCTCCACGTCATCAGGCGGGTTCGTCCGGTGACGTTGGCCGTCGCCATGGTCGAGGCCTGGCGCCGCCTGCCACCGGAACAGCGGCAGCGGCTGCTCGAGGTGGCGCGGCGGAATGCCCCGCGCGTCGCGTCGTCGATCGCCCGCCGCGGCCGCCTGCGGCCGTAGGCGACGAACCGTCCTCAGCTCGACCGAAAACCGAGCGCCTCACGCACGATCCGGTCCTGCTCGCGATTGTGCAGGCCGGGATATCCCTCGCTCGGGCTGGCCCGCCAGGTTCGGCCGACGTACTGGACGGTGACGGCGTACGGCGCATGCTCGGCCGCCTCCTCGAGCCGGTGTCGCAGCGAGCGCCAGGCGCCCATGTTCTGGGGCTCCTCCTGAGCCCAGACGATCTCGCGCAGCTCCGGGTACGACGTTACGAGCGCCACGACCGCTTCGAGCGGGAACGGGTAGAGCTGCTCGACGCGCGCGACCGCGACGGTCGGCGAGAGCGCACGGACCTCGTGTCCGACGATGTCGTAGTACACCTTCCCGCTGCACAGGACGAGGCGCGCGGTCGTGCCGTGGTCGGCGGCGGAGTCGTCGAGCACCGGCTGGAAGGCCCGCGCGGCGAGATCCTCGAGACTCGACGCGGCCTGCCGCAGGCGAAGCAGGCCCTTGGGAGTCATCACGACGAGTGGACGCGCCGCGGCGTCCAGCGCCTGTCGCCGGAGGAGGTGGAAGAACTGCCCGGCGGTGGTGCAGTTGACGACGCGGATGTTGTCCTGTGCGGCTTGCTGCAGGAAACGCTCGAGGCGCGCGCTCGAGTGCTCTGGCCCGTTTCCCTCGTACCCGTGCGGAAGCAGGAGCGTCAGCCGAGACGTCTGGCCCCACTTCGAGCGGCCTGACACGATGAACTGGTCGACGACGATCTGGGCGCCGTTCACGAAGTCGCCGAACTGCGCCTCCCAAACGACGAGCGCGTCCGGCGCAGCGATCGAGTATCCGTGCTCGAAGCCGAGCGCTGCGTACTCGGAGAGCGGCGAGTTGTAGATCTCGAACGAGGCTGACGAGGTCGGAAGCTCCTGGAGCGGTGTCCAGGTCTCCCCCGTGCGCGGATCGTGAAGAACGGCGTGACGGTGAGAGAAGGTCCCACGCTCCGTGTCCTGACCCGACAGACGGATGGGGATTCCCTCTTCGAGCAAGGACGCAAACGCGAGCGCCTCGGCATGGCCCCAGTCGATACCGCCCTCGCGCACAGCTTCGCCGCGGCGCTCGAGCTGGCGCGCGAGCTTCGCGCTCACCTCGAATCCCTCTCGGACGCGCAGGAGTTGCGTGCTCAGATCGACGAGGCGATCGGCGGAAACGGCGGTGACCACCTGCGCCCCGGTATCCGTCCGCGTCCGCGGCTCCACCGGCGGCTCGGGCTCGGAGAACGACGCGCGGAGCTGATCGTGCGCCTCGCGGAGGCGTTCAAGCGTCGGCTCGAGCAGCTCGGTCACCTCGTGCTCGGCCATGACGCCCTCCGCGACGAGACGTGCGGCGTACAGCTCGCGAACGGGTGGTAGCTGCTCGATGCGCTCGGCCTGCAGAGGTTGCGTGTACGCGGCTTCGTCCTGCTCGTTGTGCCCGAAGCGCCGGTACCCGACGAGGTCGATGACGACGTCGTGGCCGAACTCGGCGCGATAGGCGAGAGCGAGCCTGATCGCGGACAGCGCCGCCTCCGGGTCGTCGGCGTTCACGTGGACGATCGGCACGTCGAACCCCTTCGCGAGATCGCTCGAGTACCGCGTCGAGCGCCCTTCGGCCGGAATCGTCGTGAACCCGATCTGGTTGTTGGCAATGACGTGAAGCGTGCCGCCCGTCGAGTACCCGTCGAGCGAATGGAAGTTGAAGGTCTCGGCGACGACGCCCTGACCGGCGAAGGACGCGTCACCGTGAATGAGAATCGGCAGCGCGACCGTGGGGTCGTGAACGCCGGCGCCCCGCGACCGATCGGTCTGCTCGGCGCGCGTCAACCCCTCGACGACCGGATCCACAGCCTCCAGGTGGCTCGGATTCGCGGCGAGCGTGACTTGGACCTCGCCCGCTCTCGTCGTCCGAGTCTCGGATGCGGCGAGGTGG
The DNA here is from genome assembly GCA_050698095.1 of Gaiellaceae bacterium. Lineage (GTDB taxonomy): Bacteria > Actinomycetota > Thermoleophilia > Gaiellales > Gaiellaceae > GMQP-bins7. The sequence continues at coordinate 5,761 of JBOHBA010000381.1, read as the reverse complement.
TACTTCACGTCGCCCGTGCCGCCCTCCGGGTCGGTCACCAGCGCATCGACGCTCCGCTCGCCCTCGAACTCCCGCAGCAGCTCCGTGTACGACCTCCCGACCGTGTGCGCGAGGACGTTGAGCCGGCCTCGATGCGCGATGCCGACAAACACCTCGTGCGCCCCACCCTCGGCGGCGAGCTCGATGGCCTCGTCGAGCATCGGCACAAGAGCATCGAGGCCCTCGATCGAGAACTGCTTCTGGCCGATGAACGCGCGGCGCAGGTAGGTCTCGAACGCTTCCACCTGCGCCAGACGTTCGAGCAGCGCTCGACGCTCGTCGGGCTCGATCCGCTTCCGGTAGCGACCGGTCTCGATCGCCTGGCGGAGCCAGACGCGCTCGGCGTGGTCGGAGATGTGCTCGATCTCGTATGCGATCGAGCCCGTGTAGACCTCCCTCAGCGCCGGGAGCGCCTCGAGCAGCGACTCGCCGGGAACGGAGAGTCGAAGCAGCCGCGACGGTATGCGGGCCTGCAGCTCGGGCGTCAGCGGCGGCTGGAGCTTCGTCTCGTCGAGCGCGGGGTCGCCCATCGGCTCCGAGCCGAGCGGGTCGAGACGCGCGTTGAGGTGGCCGTGCATCCGATATGCCTTGACGAGCGACATCGCCGCAGCCACGCCCGCGAGCAGCCCTGCGTCCGGAGTCCCGATTCCGTCGCGGTCCAAGGCGAGGGCGACCGGCTCCTCCGGCGGCGACTCCTTCACGTCCGTGTCGCTCGCCTTCACGGTGGCGGGCGGCGGCGGCGCCGGAGCTCCGTTTCCACCGTCGGCCGTCCGGCGAGCGACAAGCCGCGTCAGACCCGGAAGCGCAGCCAGGACAGCCTCGTCAGCGCCCTCGAAGAACTCCCGCCAGGCGGGATCGACCGCCGCAGGGTTGTCCAGGTACTGCTCGAGGAGCTGACCGACGTAGCCGGTGTTCAGACCGGACGGCTCGGAAGAGGACAGCACGGCTAGAACAACTGGTTTTCCGTAACGATCGCGATCGTCATGCCGAAGAAGAACGCGAGGGCCGAGACCGCGACGGACACGGCGGCGAGCCTGCGATGCGCCTGGGTCATTCGTACCGCGACGAGCGCCACGACGATCGCAGCGGGCGCCAGCAGGCCGGGAGTACGGGTGAGCGCCACTCCGGAAAGAACGAGCGAGAACGCACAGAGGAACCCTGCAACACGGTCAGCGCTGCCACTCGCCACCGCTTCCATCAAACCACCTGCGCTCGAGAGACCCGAGCCGACCGTCGCGGGGTCCGGTTCGGGCGAGTCCACGGCCGACTCGATCGTCCGCGTCGCCAGTCGTCCCAGCCGCACGGGCTCAGCGGGGCAGGCACTCCCACGTCGTCGCCTCCACCGACCGGCTGCGGCTCGGCGCGAATCGCCCACCAGACGACGATGCCGAGATAGACGAGCGGGAGCTTGAGGACGACGAGCATGAAGACGGCTTCCCAGGCAGAAACGGACACGTCACCGAGCAGTGTATCCGCGAGATCCGCACGATTGTCTCGGGTGATTCGAGGCGGGTCCTTACACAAGCCTCATAAAGGAGTCGCTAGGGTCCCGGGGCCTTTCCAGCCTCCCCGTCGATCCGCCGCCTCCAAGGAGACCCTGTGAGACGTACCGCTCGCCTCGTCCTTGCTCTGTTCGTCCTCGGGGCGCTTGCCGCGCCCGCAGCGCTCGCAGCCGAGCGGATGTGGATCGGTTTCCACGACGACCCGAGCTTCCGCTGGGTGGGCGACCGCGCCGTGCGCATAGAGGGCTCTAGCCGCGCGAACTCGACGATCATGCGCCTGCTCGTCCAGTGGAACCTCGCGGCCAAGACCCGCCCGGCGAATGCGGTGGACTCGTTCGATCCGGCGTACACCTTCGACGACATCGACGAGGCCGTCCGGGCCGCTCAGGAGACGGATCAAGAAGTGATCCTCACGCTCTCCGGGACGCCGTCGTGGGCAAACGGAGGCAGGGCCCCGAACGTCATGCCCACCAACGTCTCCGACTTCACGGCCTTCGCGCGCGCGATCGCCTCGCGCTACTCCGGGCGGAACATGGGGTACCCCTTCGTCCGCTTCTACTCGATCTGGAACGAGCCGAACCTCCAGACCTTCCTCACCCCTCAGTTCAACGGAGCCGGCAAGTCGGTCGCGCCCGCCAACTACGCGAAGCTCGCCGCCGCCGCCTACTCGGGAATCAAGGCCGGCAGCCCGCAGGCACAGGTTGCGATCGGCGAGACGTCCGCGCGAGGGAGCGACAGGCCGACGGGAGTACGCCCGACACACTCACCGGGTAAGTTCGCGGAGCTCGTCGCCAGGGCCAATCCGAGACTCAAGTTCAACGCGTGGTCGCACCACCCGTATCCGTCGGTCCCGAGCTCGCCTCCGTCGCAGATCGTGAAGTGGCCCAACGTGTCGCTGCGCTCTCTACCCCGGCTCAACGAGAACCTCAGGAAGTGGTTCAAGCGTACGTCGGTGCCGATCTGGGTGACCGAGTACGGGCACCAGACGAAGCCGCCCGACTCGCTGGGCGTCTCGTACGCGACCCAGGCCGCATACATCCAGCAGTCGATCTCGCTGGCCGCGAGCCTGCCGTTCGTCACGATGTTCATCTGGTTCGTCTACCAGGACGACCAGGGACAGCCCTGGGAATCGGGTCTGTACACGCAGGGCGGCGCGACGAAAGGAACGTCTGCGGCGCGGTTCACCGCAAGCGCACGGCCTCTCGACGCGCGAAACGGCTTCCTGAAGCTGCGCGGAGGAACAGTCACGCCCCTCGTGAACGTCTACACCCGCCGCTACTGCGCGACCGATACGCCTGGAACGTCGATCGGAATGACGTGGCGGGTGTTCAGGGGCGGCCGGCTGATCAAGGTCGGACAGCAGACGTCACCTCTGCGCGCCGACTGCACCATCAACGCCCGGCTCCAGTTCACGGTCGTCAAGGGTCAGACCTACACGGCGACGTTCGCACTGAACGACATCAGCGGAGTCGTGCTCAACCGTCGCCTGACGATTCGCGGCACCTAACCGTCCCAGCGCAGTACCTGCATCCCCTCCCACCAGTGCGGAAACCCGCGCTCCTTTCCGTCGATCGTGAGGATCCGCCTGGCACGAGGCTGCTCCGCGAGATAGTCGTCCATCGCTCGCTCGACCTGCTCCCAGTCGGTGTCGTCGACTATGAGGAGGGCGCCCGGCGCCAGCCGGTCTTCGGCGACTCGAAGACCGTCGAGCTGGGCTTCGTACGTGTGAAGCGCGTCGTAATACCAGACGCCGGCGCGCACGCCGTCGAGCGCGCCTGACGGCACCAGCTCGAAGACGTCGCCGACGAGGAGCTCCGGTCGCGGCAGTCCGAACGTCGAGAGGTTCCGCTCGACGCCCTCGAGAGTGGCGTCTCGGAACTCGAAGCCGTCGATGCCGACGAATCGCCGGTCCTCGTTGCCCAGCATCGCCGCGACGAGGCTGGCGCCGTGGAAGACACCCACTTCGACGTAGGCCTCCCCTACCCCAAGGCACGATGCAGCCAGGTTGAGAAGAGCGAGGTTGTTCTCCTTCGCCAGGTTCTCGACCTCGTCGATGATCCGTGCAAATCGTCGATCGCGCGGGTGCTCTGAGCGCGGGAAGTCGTCGAACAGACCGGGAAGCTCGCGGAGGAAACGCTCCGAGTCCACCTGCGGAGGATCGCAGACGGGAAGATCGGATAGCGTCCGAACCCATGCTCGCAGGCGCTCGGGACTCGCTCGGAGACTAAGTGGCCGTGTGAACGCCCGGGGAGCTCTCGCGAAGTTGACGTCGCCGGGGACGACGCCCTTCTGGACGATGATCGCGGTTCGGGTCGGCTACTGGCTTGCGGCGATCGTCGCCGTCCTGTGGGCGCCCATCCCACGAGAGATCCCCCACTTCCCGGCAGACGGCGCGCACCTGAGCCTCGTCTTCAACACGTTCGCGCAGTGGGACTCGGGCTGGTTCATCCGGATCGCGGACCGCGGATACGACGTGGAGCAGAGCGCCTCCTTCTTCCCGTTCTACCCGCTGGTCGTCCGGGGGGTCGCCGAGGTGCTCCACTCGACCGTGATCGCCGGCGTCCTCGTCTCGCTGGTCGCCGCGGGTCTCGCGGCGATCGCCGTGTTCAGGATCGCGCGGCATCTCGTGGGCGAGAGGGTCGCGTCGGACAGCGTACTCTTCCTCGCGCTCTTTCCCTTCGCGTTCGTGTTCACCGCCGTCTATTCGGACGCGCTGTTCCTCGCGCTCGTAGGCTGGTCGTTCGTCGCGGCGCTGCGTCAACAAGCCGTTCTGGCCGCGCTTCTCGGAGGGCTCGCCGTCGCGACGAGGCCGACGGGCCTGGCCCTGCTACCCGCCCTGCTGGTGCTGCTCTGGCCCAGGGAGCGAACGCCTCGAGCGATCCTGCGGCCGCTCGCCCTCGTTCTTCTTCCTGCCGCCCTGGGGGCATACGCGCTCTACCTTCACGTGCACTTCGGCGATGCGGGAGCTTTTTACCACTCCCAGAACGTCTTCTGGTTACGAGAGACTCCCGCTCTCGGGCCTCTGCAGGGCGCTTGGGACGCTCTTCGCACCGCCAAGGAAGGCGCGGCCGAGCTCCTCCTCCATCTGCCCGCCGACAACGGATATCCAGGCGGCTTCGAAGACTCCCAACAGCGAGGCACATGGAACCTCTTGCAGGGGTTGATCCTGATCGCGGCGATCGGTCTCACGTGGGTGGTGTGGAAACGCCTCGGAGCCGCATTCGGCCTCTACTCGGCAGCGCTCATCGTGATCATCCTGAGCAATCCCGCCGAGGTGACGCCGCTCGTCAGCGTGCCGCGCTTCTTGATCGCGGACTTTCCGCTGTTCATCGCGCTGGCCGCGCTCGCCGCGCCGCGCCCCAGACTTCGGCTCGGGATCGTCATCGCGTTCGCTGCCGTCGGCGGGATAGCGGCCGTGGGCTTCTCTCGCGGCGTGTGGATCGCTTGAACGGGTCAGCGCGCGGAGCTGCGCATCGCCTTCGACGCGCGGCCCGCGCGCCCGTCGAGGTTGTAGGGGATGACGCGGTACCAGGAAGTGCGCGCCCCTGAGCTCAAGTCGACGTAGCCGTCGTCGAGATCGGTCACGCATCGCTTGCAGATCGTCCTCCACGGACCGGTTGCGCTCGTTGCGCGCTGGACGCTGTAGTCCTTCGCGCCCGCCGAGCCCTGCCAGTACACCCTCGCGCCGGTCCGCCCGGTGAAGCTCGTGGGGCCGTACGCAACGGAGGTGATACGCGGCGGCGCGGGGATCGCGTGGGCCGGAACCCGCAAGCCCGACATGGCGTAGTTGTGCCGTCGGAGCACCTGCGCACGTGCGGCCATGTCCGCGGCGGTGTTGACCATCGTCTGGATGCCCGTGTAGTAGAGCGCCCACCACTGCCCGCTCTCGAGATACCGCGCCGTCGTCGGATCGGACGTATCCGCCGGAATCGGCATCCAGCCGTGGCCGTCGTTGTGCGCCTGCAGCGCCCAGAATGCGTCGCCGGCGATCCCCGGAGCCTGCTCGAGAGACTCGAGGAAGGCACGCAATCCGTTCACGCTGGAGTAGTTGGTCCGGTCCCATCCGTACTCGTACGCGACAAACGGTTTCCCGGCCCGTCTGCACTTCGCGATGCCTGCCTTCACGGACGCCAGCGGCTGGAACCAATGCGGGTAGACGAAGCTCACGCAGACGTCGACTCCACGGATGCCGGCGTTCGCGGGCCCGGACAGGATCAGGT
>JBOHBA010000380.1:0-7989 GCA_050698095.1 Gaiellaceae bacterium | reverse complement strand
GGGAACCTCCCGGTTCCCCACGCCCCTCCACGCTCATGGGCCGAGGGGCGGCCCATGAGCGCTCCCGTGGGGCGGCGCACCGGCCGGCGCCAGGCGCTCTTCCTGCTCTACCAGTGGGATCTCACGGGACAGGCGCTGGCCTCGCTCTACGAAGGCGAGCCGGATGAGTTCGCCCGCGCGCTCGCCGAGTCCGTGGCGTCGCGCGCCTCGGCGCTCGACCGACGCATCACGCAATCGTCGCCGGACTGGCCCGCCGATCGGCTGGGTACGCTCGAGCGCAATGTCCTGCGCATCGGCGTCTACGAGCTCGAGGAGGGTACGGTGCCGCACGAGGTCGCGATCAACGAGGCGGTCGTGCTCGCGAAGAAATATGCGACCGAGGACGCGGCGCGTCTTGTGAACGGCATCCTGGGACGCGTAGCTCGGGAGGAGGCGGCCGCATGACTGCGGTCGCCGAAGCGCTCGCGAAGGCCGAGGAGCTGCTCGTCCGGCTCAACGAGCGGAGGGAAGAGCTCGAGCGGCTCGCCCAGGCCGAGGACGTCGACGGCGAGGCGGCTGTCGACGTCATCGCCGAGCTCGCCGAGCTCGCCCGGCAGATCGAAGCCGAGCTCACGCGTGCGCGGACGATGGCCGATGCGCCAGGTTGAGGAGCTGCGCGACGCCGCCGAGGCGTATCTGGGGTCGCTGACGTTCGCGCCCGAGCTCGGCGCCCTCGAGCCGGCGCTCCGCTACTCGCTCGAGTCGGGCGGAAAGCGCATCCGCCCTGTGCTCTGCCTCGCGGTCGTCGAGGCTGCCCGTGGAGACATCGAACACGCGCTACCCGCCGCTGCGGCTCTCGAGCTGGTCCACACCTTCTCGCTGGTGCACGATGACTTGCCGGCGATGGACGACGACGCAGAGCGGCGCGGTCGTCCAAGCGCGCACGTCGCATTCGGCGAGGGAGTCGCGCTCCTCACCGGCGACGCGCTTCTCGCGGAGGCCCTACGACTTGCGCTCACCTATGACGACCCCGCAGTCGCGCGGGAGCTCACGACCGCGACGCTGGGGATGATCGGCGGTCAATACCGCGACATCACGGGCGACGACGCCGACCTCTCGGAGCTGCACCGGCTGAAGACGGGCAGGCTCTTTGCCGCGTCCGTCGGCCTCGGCCTCAGAGTGGCTGCGGTTCGCGATTCGGAGCAAGCGTCGTGGCGCTCATTCGGGGAGGAGATCGGGCTTCTCTTCCAGCTCGTCGACGACATGCTCGACGGCGACGGCTTCGCGGCACGGCTCGCCGTCGACGAGGTGAGGCGACTCGCCGACGAGGCTGCAGAGAGGGCGCTCGCCGAGATCGAGCGCATCCCAGCGGACACGAGTGTGCTCGCAGGGCTCGTCGATGCCGTCTCCGCTCGAACCCGTTGAGGGGTTGACGTGGACATCTTCCTCAGTACGATCTGACCTCCACGAACAGACCAGGTCTGCGCTGCGTGGCGTTTCGCGCGTGTGTGTGAACCGTCGTTCCTCTCTATGTCGACCCGCCTCCGCAGCCGCCTGTTCACGTTTGCTCTCGCTGGCGTCGTTGCGAGTGCGGTCGCTACGCCGGCGTTTGCGACAGGGGACGAGGAGAGGACCTTGCAAGCCCCTCTGCACGTCCGTGTTGGAGCGAACGAGAGCAAGGGTGAGCGCGCCGTCCAGATCGCGCTGAAGATGGTTGGCGTGCCGTATCGCTGGGGTGGTGAGTCCCCCTCGAGCGGCTTCGATTGCTCGGGGCTCGTCCGCTGGGCGTACGGCAGGGTCGGGATTGAGCTCCCACACAATTCGTATGCGCTCTACAGCGAAGGTCGCCGTGTGTCCCAGTCGCGGATGGAGCCCGGCGATGTCCTGTTCTTCGAAGGGCTCGGCCACGTCGGCCTCTACCTCGGACGCGGGCGTATGGTGCACGCGCCTCAGACGGGGCGGAACGTGGAGGTCGTTCGACTCGGCGATTCCGGGTACGGCGGCCGCCTGATCGGCGCACGCCGAGTCGTTCCGGCCTAGCGCAGCTTTCGCACGCCCGTTGCGCCTCGGCGAGCCGCGAGTGGGCGAGGAACGCTTCCGACGTGGCCGTTGTAGCGACCGTCGCGAACGTTCGGGCGGAGCAGCTCGTCGATCGGCGCGCGAGAGATGTCGTCGAACCACGACCGGCCCGAGCGCGCGTCGGCGCTGGAGCGTCGGTGGTCCGCGAACAGCGCGACGGCGACGAGCACGATGATCGTGAGGGAGAGCCAGGGGTGCATTTCTTATCCTCCTGTTCGGCGCGCAGGGCGAAAACGTCCTCGAGCACCAGGTGAGTCGGCGTATTCCAACTCTCTAACTACCCTCGGAAGGGTGAAGAGACGGTGAAAGCGTGAATCGGTGATGAACGTGCGCGCAGAGAGCGCCGGATGAAGAAGCGCCTCGACGTGCTCATGGTCGAGCGCGGGCTCGCGGAGTCGCGCGCGCAGGCGCAGGCGCTGATTCTCGCGGGACTCGTGTCCGGGCACGACAAGCCGGGAGAGCAGATCGACGAGGCCGCCGAGCTCCATGTCGAGCGACTGCCGCGCTTCGTCTCGCGCGGGGGAGAGAAGCTGCAGCACGCGCTCGACGCGTTCGGGGTGAAGGTCGACAGGCGCGACTGTGTCGACGTCGGCGCGTCCACGGGCGGGTTCACCGACTGCCTGCTGCAGGCCGGAGCGGCGCGGGTTGTCGCGATCGACGTCGGCTACGGGCAGCTGCATCCGCGTCTTCGCGCCGACCCCCGGGTGATCGTTCTGGAGCGGACGAACGCCCGCGCGGTGACCGAGCTTCCGTTTACGCCCGACCTCGTCGTGTGCGACGTCTCTTTCATCAGCGTGCGAAAGGCGCTTCCAGCCGTGCTCGCTCTCGCCGCAGCGGGCTGGGAGGCGGTCGTCCTCGTCAAGCCCCAGTTCGAGGCCGACCGCGCGGACGTCGGGAAAGGAGTCGTGCGCGACCCGCTCGTGCAACGAAAGGTCCTCGAAACTGTCACCAAAGCTGCGCGGGCCTGGGGTGGCGAGACCGTCGGCGTCGTAGACTCCGGACTTCCCGGCCCGAAGGGGAACAGAGAGTTCTTCGTCCATCTCGTGAACCGCGCGGCGCAATCGAATCCCGATGACATCGACCGCTGGATCGCCGACGCCGTTGGCTAGCTCGGTCAGACGTGCGGCGGTCGTCACCCATGGCCAGCCCCAGCAGGTGGGAGCTGGTGTGGCGCGACTTCAGGCGGTGGCCGCCGAGCATGGCGTCGAGCTCTACTTCCCGTCCGAGGAGGCCGAGAAGCACGGGATCGAGCCCTCCGTCGATCTCGCCGCGGTCGACATCGCGGTCGTGCTCGGCGGAGACGGCACGGTGCTGCGCGCGCTGACGCGCTTTCTCGGCACCGGCGTCCCCGTCGTCGGCGTGAACTTCGGGCGGGTCGGGTTCTTGAGCTCGATGGGACGGCGCGATCTCGAGGCGGGCCTCGCGCGTGTCTTCGCCGGCGAGTACGACGTCGTCGAGCTGCCCACGCTCGAGGTCGAGCATCCGAGCGGAGCCGGCCGCGCCGTCAATGACGTCGTCGTCGCGAGCGGCTCGCTCGGACGCATGATCGAGCTCGAGGTCGCCGTCGGCGACGAGGAGCTCGGCCGCCAGCCGTGCGATGGGATCATCTGCGCGACGCCGTCGGGGTCGACGGCGTACAACCTCTCGAACGGGGGGCCCGTCCTCATGTGGGGGCTCGAGGCGATGGCGCTGACGTACATCGCCGCGCACTCGCTCCATGCCCGCCCGCTCGTCATTCCGCCCGCGGCGCACGTGATCGTCTGGAACCGCACGGAAGGCGTCGAGGCAGGGGTCCTCGTCGACGGCCATCGCGTCGCGACGCTCGGCAAGTCGGAGCGAGCGGTGATCGGCATCGGCCCCGAGCGATCCCTCCTCGCGACCCTTCCCGAGGCGACCTTCGTGCGCCGCTACCGCGAGAGCTTTGCTTCGTAGGCTCCGCATCGAGAACCTCGTTCTCATCCGCGAGGCGGAGCTCTCCTTCGACCCCGGCCTGAACGCCGTGACCGGCGAGACGGGAGCGGGGAAGACGATCTTTGCGCAGGCCATCGGGCTGCTGCTCGGCGCGAAGGCGGATACGTCCTCGGTCGGAGCCGACGCCGTGGAGGCGTACGTCGAGGCCGAGCTCGACGTCCCCGACGGCTTCTTCGACGATGACGAGCTGGCGGCGCTCGCCGAGCTGCGCCCCGAGGGTGAGGCGGGGCTCGTCCTCGCGCGCCGGGTCTTCGCTGACGGGCGAACTCGCGCCTACGCGTGGGGACGAGCTGTGGCGCGCGAGGACGTCGCGGCAGCTGCGGAGCGCCTCATCGCGATGTCGGGGCAGTTCGAGCAGCGACGTCTCGCGAGGCCGTCGTTCCAGCTCGACGTGCTCGATGCGTTCTGCGGCGCCGAGCAGCTCGAGCGGCGGCGCGATGCGGCAGTCGCCTGGCGGGAGCTGAAGGCGGCACAGCGTCGCTACGAGGAGCTTGCTCGGGATGCGGGCGCGGCCGCAGCTCGTCTCGTCGAGCTCGAAGTGCTCGTCGCCGAGACCGAAGGCATGGGGCCCGAAGACGAGACGGCGCTGCGAGGGCGCCGCGAGCGCCTTCGCCACGTCGAGGAGCTCGCCGAGGCGGCGGCGAGCGCGGTCGAGGCGGTGGCGCCGGAGGACGGCGAGGGTGCGGCGTCGCTCGCGGCGCGCGCGGAGCGAGCGCTGGCGCCGCTCGAGCGCCTGGCGCCCGAGCTCGGCGCGGCCGCCGAGGAACTGCGTGACGTCAGCGTGCGCCTGCGTGAGCTCGGAAGCGACCTCCACGGATTCGTCGCGTCTCTCGAGGCCGAGCCCGGAGCACTCGACGACGTCGAGGCGAAGCTGGAGCGGATCGCCGAGGGGAAGCGCAGGTTCGGCGCATCCTCGTACGAGCATCTCCTCGAGCTTGCAGCGAACGCGCAGGTGGAGCTCGACGAACTCGTCTCCGGCCACGATCCGGTCGAGGCGGCTCGCGAGGCCGTTGTCACAGCGGAGGCGCGCGTGATCGCTCTCGCGGACGGGCTCGGAGAAGTGCGCCGTGCGAACGCGAGTGCGCTCGCCGATGCGGTCGCGGAGGAGCTGCAGTCGCTGGGCATGGGGGACGGGGAGTTCCTCGTCGAGCTGCGCGAGCGCGAGCTCAGCCAGACCGGGGCCGACGAGGCCGTCTTCCTCGTGCGACCGAACGCAGGGCTTCCGTTCGCGCCCGCGGCCGAGACCGCGTCGGGCGGAGAGCTCTCGCGCATCGCCCTCGCGCTGGCCGCCGTCGCGGGAGGCGAGACCCTCGTCTTCGACGAGATCGACGCCGGGATCGGCGGCGTCACGGCGCACGCGGTCGCATCGACGCTGCGGCGGCTTGCCGAGCGGGCTCAGGTGCTCACGATCACGCACTTACCGCAGATCGCGACCGTCGCCGATCGCCACTTCCGCGTGGAGAAGATCCCGGGCGACCCCACGCACACCCGTATCGAGGAGCTCGACGACCTGCTCCGTCGCGAGGAGCTCGAGCGGATGGCAGGCGGCGCAGAGTTCATCGCTGCCCTCACCGAGTCCTAGACCCGCAAGGTGTCAGGCTTCAGCCTGACGCCCGCCGTGCGCGCCGACCCACTCACCACTGGTGTCAGGCTTCAGCCTGGCACCAGTGGTGCGCGCCGACCACGGCGCCTGCTACGGTGAGACCCCGTGGCCAAGTACGTGTTCGTCACGGGTGGCGTCGTCTCTGCGCTGGGGAAGGGCATCGTCGCCGCTTCGCTCGGGCGACTCCTGAAAGCCCGCGGCCTCTCCGTCTCGGCGCAGAAGTTCGACCCGTATCTGAACGTCGACCCGGGGACGATGAGCCCGTTCCAGCACGGCGAGGTCTTCGTGACCGAGGACGGGGCGGAGACCGACCTCGACATCGGCCACTACGAGCGCTTCATCGACGAGAACCTCTCGCGCAACGCCAGCCACACGGCAGGCGCGATCTGGGATGCCGTTCTGCGCAAGGAGCGCAAGGGCGAGTTTCTCGGCGCGACCGTTCAGGTCATTCCGCACATCACGAACGAGATCAAGGCGCGCATCCGGCGTGCGGAGAAGGTCGCGCCCGCAGACGTCGTCATCTCCGAGATCGGCGGGACGGTCGGCGACATCGAGTCGCTTCCGTTCCTCGAGGCGATCCGCCAGTTTCGGCGTGAAGTGGGGCCGGAAAACGTCGTCTACCTGCACGTCACGCTCGTGCCGTTCCTCGAGGCCGCAGGCGAGCTCAAGACGAAGCCGACGCAGCATTCGGTCAACGAGTTGCGGCGCATCGGCATCCATCCCGATGTCGTGGTCTGCCGCTCGACGGAGCCGTTGTCGGACGACATCCGCGACAAGATCGCGCTCTTTGCCGACGTCGATCGGCGCGCCGTCATCAGCTCGCCGGACGTGCCGGACGTCCACCTGGTTCCGCAGGTGCTACAGGCGGAACAGCTAGACACGCTCGTCTGCGAGAAGCTCGGGCTCGAGACGCAGGCGGCCGACCTCGGCGAGTGGAGCGAATTGGTCGAGCGCAGCCGCGAGCTCCGCGAGAACGTAGAGATCGCGCTCGTCGGCAAGTACGTGAAGCTGCACGACGCGTACCTGTCCGTCCACGAGGCGCTCAAGCACGCGGGCGTTCACAACGGATGTCGCGTGCGCGTCCGCTGGGTCGATGCGGAGCACATGTCGTACGACGAGGCGGTGCGCGAGCTCGAGCAGACGGACGGCGTGCTCGTCCCCGGCGGCTTCGGCTCACGCGGCTGGGAGGGGAAGATCCTCGCCTGTCGCGTCGCGCGCGAGCGCGAGATCCCGTACCTCGGCATCTGTCTCGGGATGCACGTCGCGGTCTCCGATTTCGCGCGGCACGTCGCCGGGATGGACGGCGCCAACTCGACCGAGATGGACCCGGAGACACCGTTCCCCGTCATCGACCTGCTCCCCGAGCAGAAGGAGATCGAGGATCTCGGCGGGACGATGCGCCTCGGTGCGCAGGCGGTCGAGCTGGAGGAGGGGACACGCGCGCGGGAGACGTACGACGAGCTGGTCGTCCACGAACGGCACCGTCACCGTTACGAGGTCAACAACGAGCTCCGCCCGGGGCTGGTCGACGCCGGCCTGGTGGTGTCGGGAACCTTCCAGGACGGGAGGCTGGTCGAGATCATCGAGCTTCCCGAACACCCGTGGTTCGTCGCGAGCCAGTTCCATCCCGAGTTCAAGTCGCGGCCGACGCGCCCCGCTCCGCTCTTTCGGGGTTTCGTCGGTGCTGCACTGGAGCGCGCGCGGTCGCGGACTGCGGTCGAGGCCCACGCGACCGGTTAGCCTCCGGCCGCCGATGGCAGCCTCAACTCTCGACCTCTTCTTCGAGTTGTGCGCACTCCCGAGCCCTTCGGGGCACGAACGTGCGGTCGCCGACCGTGTCGCGGCGTACTTGACGGCGATCGGTCTCGTCTGGGAAGAGGATGACGCGGCTGCGAAGCTCGGGGGGGATACGGGGAACATCTACTGCCACCTGTCGCCTGCGAATGGAGCCGGCGGAACGCCGATCTTCCTCTGCGCGCACACGGACACCGTGCCCCCCGACGCCGCGATCGAGCCGGTCGTCGGCGAGGACGGGATCGTCCGTAACGCAGCCGGCACGATCCTCGGTGCCGACAACAAGGCTGCGGTCGTGGTGATGCTCGCGGCTGCGCGCCGAATCGTCGAGGAGGGCAGGCCGCACGCGGGAGTCGAGCTCCTCTTCACCCCGCAAGAGGAGGTCTCGCTGCGCGGTGCCGACGCATTCGACCACACGCGCCTCGTCGCCAAGACCGGCTTCGTCTTCGATCAGGGCGCGCCGATCGGCGAGATCGTGCTCGGCTCACCGCATGGTCGCCTGCTCGACTTCCGCTTCCACGGCCGCGCCGCCCACGCGGGCATGAACCCCGAGGACGGCCGTT
>JBOHBA010000379.1:0-4071 GCA_050698095.1 Gaiellaceae bacterium | reverse complement strand
GCGAGCAGGCCCACGCCCGCGAGAAGAGGCCCTGACACGAAGAGCAGCCCCCAGCGAGCGTCGCGCCAGGAGAGCGCGAGCACGACGAGAGCGAGCGCCCCGTAGAGGATCGCGGCGCTCTCGGCGTAGTTTCCGAGCGGGAGGACAGGCGTGGCGAGGGCGACCGCGAGCCCGAGCCTCGGATCGAGCCACGCGGCCAGGCCGGCGCCGGCGACGAGCGCGACGACGAGCGCAGGAGGCCAGAACGGCAGGAGGGTGGCGCCGATCAGCGCGGTTGCGACGGCGAGGCCGATCGGCGCGACCCGGATCGCGAGAGCGCGTGCCGGTGCGACCTGAGCATGCGCCTTCGGTTCCCGGGGCGCCCGCGGCTCGCGGGCCGGCGACGCCCGCAGCGAGCTTCGCAGCTGCATCGCGAGCTCGGATGCGCGCGGTCGTGCCTCCGGATCCGTGTCGAGCGCTCCGTCGACGGCGGCGACGAGCCTGCGTGGGAGATCTCTGCGCTCGGACGCGAGCGGGGGAGCGCCCGCCTGGATGGTGCGGGCGACCTCCTGGAGCGGGAGACCCCAGAAGGGATGGCGCTCCGCGAGGGCTTCCCAGAGCACGACTCCGACCGACCACACGTCGCTCTCGGGAGTCGCGTCCGCGCCCGCGAGTCGCTCGGGTGCGATGTACGCGAGCGTACCGGGGACGTCACCCGCGGCGGTCAGGGTGTCCGCGCCGTCGAACTGCGCGAGACCGAAGTCGAGGAGCCGGACGGCGAGCTCGTGTCGGTCCTCGAGCAGGAGGTTGGAGGGCTTCACGTCGCGATGCACGATTCCGGTTCTGTGCGCGTGCGCGAGGGCGTCGAGCACCTGCGCTGCGACCTCGACCGCATCGTGCTCCGTGAGCGCCCCGGCCCGCAGCGCCTCTCGAAGCGTTCGCCCGGGGACGTACTCGTACGCGATGTAGACGTGGCCGGCGTCGTGGCCGGCGTCGTACGCACGGACGCAGCGGTCGTGCCGGAGCCGTCGCGCCGCCAGCGCCTCGCGCTCAGCGCGGGCGGCTGACTTCCCTTCCCGCGGGATGATCTTGAGCGCGACGTCGAGGCCCGTTCGCTCGTCGAGGGCAAGCCAGACGGAGCCCGAGCCGCCGCTTCCGAGGGGACGCATCGGTCGATAGCGGCCGAGAACGAGCTCCTGGGTGGACGGGACGAGCGCGACGGACGACACGGGTATCGGCACTCTTTGCCGCCGCTCGGCGAACTCCTTGCGCCTGAGGCCCGGTGCGCTCCTGTGCCTGGGTTTAGATGCTTGACCGGAAATTCGCGCGGGCCGGTTGACGGCCACGACACGGCGCCGGATCGCCACCCTCACACGTCGCACAGGGCTCTCGAGCCTGCACGACGCGTGAGTGCGACGCCCGGCTTGGTCGTGACCGCCCCCGGCTGCGCGCCAATTTCCGGTCAAGCATTTAGCGCTCGCGGGACGGGAAGCCGGTCGCGCGGATCATGCTTGCGCGTCTGGGGAGCGTTCCCGGTGCGGGTCGGGAAGGCGACCGCGACCGCGGCGGCGGACGTGCTTGGCGGCTCCGTCACGCTTCGACGAGAACGTGTGCTGCTGCCGCGTCGACGAGCGCGGCGAGCAGGAGCCCGCCGTCAGCGGAGCCGAGCAACGGGTCGACTGCGTGCTCGGGATGGGGCATGAGGCCCATGACGTTGCCCGCCTCGTTCACGAGGCCGGCGACATTGCCGAGCGCTCCGTTCACGTCCTCGTCATAGCGAAGCACGATCTGGCCGCGCGCGGCGAGCTGCACGAACGTGCCCTCGTCTGCGTACCAGGCGCCCTCGCCGTGCTTGACGGGGATGACGAGCGCCTGCTCGGCCGTGCAGCGGCGGGTGAAGAGCGTGTCCGGATTCTCGACGCGCAGCCGCACGTCGCGACAGACGAATTCGAGATGCCGGTTGGGGCGCAGCACACCCGGAAGCAGGCGCGACTCGCAGAGAATCTGGAACCCGTTGCAGATCCCGAGCACCGGGCCACCGTCGCTCGCGAAGCGACGGACTGCGTCCATAGCGGGCGCGAGGCTGGCGATGGCGCCCGTCCGAAGGTAGTCGCCGTACGAGAAGCCACCGGGCAAGACGACGGCGCCCGTGTCGGCGGGGAGCTCGGGCTCCTCGTGCCACACAAGCGCGGGCTCCGCGCCCATGGCTCCGAGCGCCCAGGCCGCGTCGCGGTCGTCGTTCGAGCCAGGAAAGACGACGATGGCGACGAGGGGGCGATCGCTCACGAGCGACCGACCTGGATCTCGAAGCTTTCGACGAGGGGATTCGCGAGCAAGTCGGCGCACATGCGCTCGACGGTGGCGTTTGCCTCGTCGCCATCCGGAGCCTCGAGCTCGATGTCGATCACGCGGCCCACGCGGACGCTGGAGACGTCGAAGCCCAGCTTGTGAAGCGAGTGTCGTACCGCGTCGCCCTGGGGATCGAGTATGCCCTGCTTCGGCCGAACGAGCACGGTCGCTCTCATAGGACGACGTCAGGTCGCACGAGGTAGGCGGCAAACGAGATCTCGGTAAGCCTCTCGAAGGCTTCGACATAGCGCGCTCGCGTTCCCGCGACGACGTCGTCGGGAAGCTCGGGGCCGGGCGCCGTCTTGTCCCATCCGGTCGTCTCGCACCAGTCCCGGACGAACTGCTTGTCGAACGACGGCTGCGGCCGCCCGGACTCGTACTCGCCGGCGGGCCAGAACCGAGACGAGTCCGGAGTGAGCGCCTCGTCCCCGAGCACGACCGATCCCTCGTCGTCGATGCCGAGCTCGAACTTCGTGTCGGCGAGGATGATGCCGCGCGCCTCGGCATATGCCGAGGCGAATCGGTACAGCGCGAGCGACGCCTGCTTCGCGGCGTCGTAGCGCTCGGGCCCACAGAGACTGGCGGCCGCTGCCTCGTCGATGTTGAGGTCGTGACCGTCCTTCGCCTTCGTCGCCGGCGTGAGGATCGGCTCCGGAAGCCGCGCCGACTCCTCGAGCCCGGCGGGCAGCCGATGCCCACACACGGCTCCCGTTCGGAGGTAGTCGCTCCAGCCGGACCCGGCGAGATACCCACGCACGACGCACTCGATGGGAAGCATCTCGAGCTTGCGGCAGACCATCGTCCTCCCGTCTGCGCGGAGCTCCAGAAAGTGGTTTGGCACGATCTCGCGCGTTCGGGCGAACCAGAACGCCGATAGCCCCGTCAATACCCGGCCCTTGTCGGGTATGGGCGTCGGGAGCACCACATCGAAGGTGGAGATCCGATCGCTTGTCGCGAGCGCCAGCGTGTCCTCTGCGAGCGCGTAGATCTCGCGCACCTTGCCGCTCCCGACATGGACTGCATCGACACTCATGCGCTCACCTCTTCCTTCTCCGTGACGAGCGCTCCGAGCCGAGCGAACACCACATCGACGTGACGTGTGAACGCGTTCATGTCGAAGATCTGACGAACGTCCACCCGGTCCCCGATCTCCGCGTCGCGACGAACGAGATCGCGGAAGTCGAGGCCCTCTTCCCACGCCCGCATCGCATGCCGCTGGACGGCACGATATGCGGTGTCCCGGTCGAGCCCCGACTCGACGAGCGCCAGCAGCAGCCTCTGACTGAAAAACAGTCCGCCGGTCGCCTCCAGGTTGGCTCGCATCCGCTCCGGGCGAATCACGAGGCCTTCGGCCAGCCAGGCGAAGCGCTCAAGCATGTAGTCGACCGCGAGGAAGGCATCGGGCAGCACGACGCGCTCGGCGGACGAGTGTGAGATGTCCCGCTCGTGCCAGAGTGCGACGTCCTCGAGGCCGACGACGGCGTAGCCTCGAACCACGCGCGCCAGCCCGCAGATCCTCTCGGACACGATCGGGTTGCGCTTGTGCGGCATCGCCGACGATCCCTTCTGGCCCTGGCCGAAAGGCTCTTCGACCTCCCGCACCTCGGTGCGCGCGAGATGCCGGACCTCGAGCGCGAACTTCTCCAGCGAGGCCGCGGCGACGGCCAGCGCGGAGAGGACGGCGGCATGGCGGTCACGCTGGAGAACCTGCGTGGAGGCCGGGGCCGGCTCGAGGCCCAGGCG
>JBOHBA010000378.1:0-1933 GCA_050698095.1 Gaiellaceae bacterium | reverse complement strand
GCATGGCCCCTCATGTCGACACGATCTACGCAATGACATACCCGTCGCTCTTCGGGGCGGGTGAGCTCGGGATTTCCGATCCGAGCGCGGCTCCTGGGGAGACTGTCTCCCGAGCCCTGAGGAAGTTCTCGATCGCCGTACGAGGCTCTCGTGTCCTCGTGGTGCCGTGGGTGCAGGACTTCAGCTTCACGACGCCGTTCGAGCTTGAAGAGGTTCGCGCGCAGATCGATGCGGCGCGTAGAGCGGGCGCGAAGGGATTCATGCTCTGGAACGCCGAAGGTGTCTACACCGACGGCGCTCTCGCGCCGTAGACGACGTCAGGGAGCGAGCCGCTCGCGACGCCAGCCGTCGGCGGATCGGGAGAAGCGGATGCGGTCGTGCAACCTGTCGTCCCGGTGTGCCCAGAACTCGATGCTCTCGGGGACGAGGCGATAGCCGCCCCAGAAGTCCGGCAGCGGGATGGGTTCGCCGTCGAATCGAAGCGCAGCGGCGGCGACGAGCGCGTCGAGGTCCGATCTCGCTGGCAGCGGCCGCGACTGCGGCGACGCCCAGGCGGCTACCTGACTCGCTCTGGGTCGCGTGCTCCAGTAGGTCGCTGACCCCACTTCGTCCATCTCCTCGATCACGCCCTCGACTCGAACCTGGCGTCCGAGCTCCCACCAGTGGAGCACGACCGCAGCGCGCGGATTCTCCTGCAGCTCGACGCCCTTCCGTGACTCACGGTTCGTGAAGAACGTCAGTCCGCGCTCGTTGACTCCACGCAGCAGCACGATCCGAGCCGAGGGCCGGCCGCTTGCGTCCGCCGTCGCGAGGGTCATCGCGTCGGCCTGCGGCAGAGAGTCTCGGGCCTCCGCGAGCCAGGCTTTGAGCTGGGCGATCGGCTCGAGTAGGTCGAGCTCCTCCATGGCGCCAGGATGCCTACGATCGAGACCGACAGGGGCCTTGGATAGGCTGGCGCGCGTGGCAGCGACCCGCGTGATCGAGCTTCGGACCGAGATCCCGGGCCCGCGCGCGCGAGAGATCCTCGAGCGGGAACGGCGCGCGGTTGCGTCTCCACTGATCGTGCACGGGCCGGTCGTCGCCGCAGAGGCGCGGGGCGCGACGATCACCGACGTCGACGGGAACACGTTCGTCGACTTTGTGGGCGGTGTCGGAGTGGCGAACGTGGGGCACAACCACCCACGTGTACTTGCCGCCCTCGCCGAGCAGTCGGAGCGCTTTCTCCACACGGACTTCACCGTCGTCGCGTACGAGGGCTACATCACGCTCGCCGAGCTGCTCGGGGCCCTGGTTCCGATATCGGACGAGACCCGAGGCGCGTTCTTCAACGCCGGCGCCGAGGCCGTCGAGAACGCGGTCAAGCTTGCCCGTCTCCACACCGGCCGGCCCGGCGTTATCGCCTTCGACGGCGCCTTCCATGGCCGCACGCTGCTGGCGCTGACGATGACGTCACGAACGCACCCGTACAAGTCGGGGCTCGGGCCGTTCGCGCCCGAGGTCTATCGGGCGCCGTTCCCGAATGCGTACCGCGGCCCCGATCCCGAGGCTTCGCTTGCAACGCTCGAGCGGATGTTTGCAACGCACGTCCCTGCGGAGCACATCGCCGCAATCGTCTTCGAGCCGCAGCAGGGCGAAGGCGGCTTCATTCCGGCGTCGCCGGAGTTCGTTCGCGGACTGAGGCGCATTTGCGACGAGCGTGGCATCGTCCTCGTAGCGGACGAGGTGCAGACCGGCTTTGGGCGGACGGGGCGCATGTTCGCGATGGAGCACTTCGACGTCGAAGCCGACCTCCTCATCGTCGCCAAGTCCATTGCAGGCGGCCTCCCGCTCTCGGGAGTGGTTGGTCGTGCTTCGATCATGGACGGACCTCACTCGGGGGCGATCGGCGGCACCTTCATCGGGAACCCGGTTGCGCTCGCCGCAGCCTTGGCTG
>JBOHBA010000377.1:0-6375 GCA_050698095.1 Gaiellaceae bacterium | reverse complement strand
CTCGTCCTCCATCTCGGCAGCGACATCGGGAAGGATCTGGGAGATCCGCTCCTCCAGGCCTGGCAGGTGTCGTGGATCGGACACGCGCTCCTCGAGCAGCCGCTCGATCTCTGGCAGGCGAACACGTTCTGGCCCAATGCAGACACGCTCGCGTTCTCGGACGCGCTGGTCGGCTACGCCCCGGCCGGGCTGGTCGCGCAGGAGAGCCCGCACAGCGCCCTCGTCGTCTACAACCTCCTCTTCGTCGGCGCTTACGGGCTTGCGTCGTTCGGCGCATATCTGCTCGCTCGCGAGCTCGGGCTCGGGAGGCTCGGTGCGGTCGCGGCCGGCGTTGCGTTCGCATACGCGCCGTGGAAGCTGAGTCAGAACGGCCACCTGCACGTGCTGTCGAGCGGCGGCATCCCGCTGGCCCTCGTCCTTCTCCTCCGCGGATATCGGCGCGATAGAAGCCGGCTCATGCTGGGCGGCTGGCTCGTCGCCGCTTGGCAGATGACCCTCGGCTTCACGTTGGGCCTCCAGTTCGCGTATCTCCTGGCGCTGCTCGGGTCGCTCGCAGTGGTAGGTCTGGCCATGCGGGCGATTCCGCTGCCCGACCGCCGCATGCTCGTCGCGACGAGCGTTGGGGTCGCCGTCTTCGTCGCGGCGTCGGTGTTCATGGCGCGGCCGTACCTTCGTGTGATCGACGAGCATCCGGAAGCGCGCCGCACGCCGGCATACGTCGAGAGCTTCTCCCCCGAGCTACGGAGCTTCCTCTCTGCGCCTGCCCAGAGCTGGCTCTGGGCCGATCCTTCCCACCGCGCGCGGGCACCGCTCCCGGCGCCCGACGAGATGTCGCTCTTTCCAGGCCTGGCGATCTCCCTGCTCGCGTTGGTGGGCGTCCTCGGATCCGCCTTCACGCGCCGTCTGCGCAGCGGGCTCGCGCTCGGAGTCGTCGCCTGCGCCTTGCTCTCGCTGGGAGTGCGGGACGCCTCGGGGCTCGACAGGTACGTGACCCCGTACCGGTTTCTCTTCGACTTCGCGCCCGGCTGGGACGGCGTGCGCACTCCGGGGCGAATCAACACGCTCACGTCGCTCGGGCTCGCTCTGCTGGCGGGCGCGGGTCTGTGTGTCCTCGTGCGATACCTCCGAGCGCGGACACGGGCTCGTGCCGTGGCAGCGGTCGCCGGAGTCGCGTCCGTCGGCGTGATCCTCCTCGAGGGGCTCGGCCCGCTGGCGCATCCGCGGGCGCCTGTGCCACCGGAGGCCGTGCGCGGCGCCGAAGCGCCTCAGCTCCATCTTCCGGCGGGATTCCACGACGACCTCGTCTACAGCTACTGGTCGACCGCGGGGTATCCGGAGACCGTCAACGGCGCAGGCGGGTTCGATCCCGATGCCTACGATCGGCTCCGGAGAGACATCAAGGACTTCCCCGACGCGCGATCTGTTGCAGCGCTTCGCGAGCTCGGAGTGCGATCCGTGCTCGTGCACCCGGAGCGAGCCGGCGAGACGCCGTGGGCAGGGGCGGCGACGAAGCCGATCGCGGGGCTCGCACTCATGCGCGAGCGCGTGGGTGGCGTCGTACTCTTCCGGCTTCGCTAGTACCATCGGCCCGTGCCCGAGCTCGTCGTCGACGGCAGGAGGATCACGCAGGACGGCCCCGCGTACGTCATCGCGGAGATCGGCCACAACCATCAGGGCGACGTCGAGAAGGCAAAGGCGATCATCCATGCGGCGAAGGAATGCGGCGTCGATGCCGTCAAGCTCCAGAAGCGCGACAACCGCCGGCTCTACACGCGTGCGCTCTACGACTCGCCGTACGACAACGAGCACTCCTTCGGCGCCACCTACGGCGAGCACCGCGAGGCGCTCGAGCTGTCCGCGGGTGAATGGCTCGAGCTGCGCGAGTTCTCGCGCGAGGAGGGGGTAACCCTCTTCGGCACCGTGTTCGACGAGGAGAGCGCGGACTTCCTGGCCGAGCTCGGGACTCCCGCGTTCAAGATCGCGTCGGCCGATCTCGTCAACACACCGCTGCTGCGGCATGTCGCGGCGCTCGGCCGGCCGATCTTCCTCTCGACCGGCGGCGGCACGCTCGAAGACGTCGAGCGGGCAGTCGAGACCGTCCTGGCTATGAACTCCCAGCTGTGCCTGATGCAGTGCACGGCGTCGTACCCCTGTGAGGTCGAGGAGCTCAACCTGCAAGTGATCGAGACGTACCGGGATCGATTCCCGGAGCTCGTCATCGGCCTCTCGGACCACCAGAGCGGGATCGCGATGTCGCTCCTCGCCCACATGCTCGGCGCCCGTGCGATCGAGAAGCACTTCACGCTCAACCACGCGTGGAAGGGATCCGACCACGCATTTTCGCTCATGCCGGAGGGGATGCGCAGGCTCGTCCGCGACCTGCATCGCATTCCCACGGCTCTCGGCGACGGCGTCAAGCGACGTCTGCCGAGCGAGGACCGCCCGCTCGAGAAGATGGGCAAGAAGCTCGTCGCCGCGCGAGACCTGACCGCGGGGCACGTCCTCGCTCTGGGAGACGTGGTCGCGAAGTCGCCCGCCGACGGCGGTCTACCCCCGTACGAGCTCGACGATCTGATCGGACGGCGGCTCGAGCATGCGCTCGTCGCTGACCAGGACGTCACGTTCGAGGACGTCGAGCCGGTCTCCGAGCTGGCCGCGCGCGGCGCCGAGCGGGCGTGATCGACCTTACGACGGTTCGCTTCGCCGTCTTCGACTTCGACGGGGTCTTCTCCGACAACCGCGTGTGGACGAACGACGAGGGCGAGGAGAGCGTCGCGTGCTACCGCGGCGACACCTACGGCCTGCGACGCCTCGACGAGGTCGGCGTCCAGTATCTGATCATCACCTCGGAGACGAACGACGCCGTTGCCGCTCGCGCGCGAAAGATGCGCGCGGACATCGTCAAAGGGATCGAGGACAAGCTCCCGGTACTCCACGAGGAGGTCGAGCGCCGCGGCGTCTCGCTCGCCGAGACGTCCTACGTCGGAAACGACATCAACGATGCGTCGTGCTTGGCCGTCGTGGGGCTGCCGGTCGTACCGGCGGACGCCTGGGCTGAAGTGGTGCCGCTCGCGAGGCTCGTCCTCACGCGCAACGGCGGGCACGGGTGCGTGCGCGAGCTCTGCGACGCGATCTGGAATGCGAAGCGAGCGGCGGCGGCATGACGAACGCTCGCCTCCGGCTCGCGTTCACGGGGGAAACCATGTTTCCCCCGTGTGCCCCCTTCTTCGTGAAAGCGTGGGGAACCTCCCTGTTCCCCACACCCCTTCCCGCTCATAGGCCAGTCGAGAGTGGCCTATGAGCGATCCGCTGTTCGACCTCACGGGTCGCGTGGCGGTCGTCACCGGGGGCATGGGTCAGCTGGGGCGCGTCTACGCGGCCGGGCTCGCCGCGCGTGGGATGCACGTCGCGAGCTTCGATGTGGCGCCCGGACAGGCTCCCGACGGAGTGAAGGCCTATGCCGTCGACATCACCGACCGTGCGGCGATCGAGCGGGCGCTGGACGAGATCGAGGCCGATTGGGGGACGCCGCACGTCCTCGTCAACAACGCGGGCCTCGACTCACCGCCCGATGCGCCCGCCGAGGAGGTCGGCCCCTTCGAGGACTTTCCCGAGGATGCCTTCGACGCGGTGATGGACGTCAACGTCAAAGGCACGCTCCTCTGCTGCCAGGTGATCGGCGGAGCGATGGCGCGCGCGGGCCGAGGCTCGATCGTCAACATCGGCTCGGTCTACGGGCTCCTCTCGCCCGTGCAGGACCTCTACGACTTCAGGCGGGAGGCGGGCGAGACCTTCGTGAAGCCGGTCGCCTACTCGGTCTCGAAGTCGGCGATCCTCAACCTCACGCGCTACCTGGCGACGTACTGGGCGAAGCAGGGCGTGCGAGCGAACACGCTGACGCTCGCCGGAGTCTGGAACGACCAGCCGGCCGAGTTTCTGGAGGCCTACGCAGCGCGCGTCCCGATCGGGCGGATGCTCCGCGCCGAGGAGGCGCTCGGTGCAGTGGTCTTTCTCGCGTCTGACGCGTCGTCGTACGTCACCGGCGCGAATGTCGTCGTCGACGGCGGCTGGTCTGCTTGGTGATCAGTCGGGGTAGAGGGCATCAATCGACTCGATGAAGCGCGCTGCGAGCTGGACGACATCCTCGGCGTCGTGCGGTGTAACGCTCATTGCTTCGTAGTCGACGCCGAGTCGCAGCGGCAACGTCTTGCGTGCGCGCCCGAAGAGCTCCTCATCGAAACGATCCTTAACTACGAACGTGTCGTGAAAGAGCATCCAGGTTCCGGCGTGCGTCTTTGCGTAGAGATCTTCTTCGCTCAGTGCTGCCCGAGCTGCGTAGAGCATCGCGTAGTAGGCGAGGCTGACTGTTGCGGGCCCGAATCCCGATAGCAGTGTTGCTCGAGCGGCAGCGAGCTGCTCGCGAGCTTGGGCCATGAACTCTTCAGATCGAGGGCTCAGGGCTCTCCGTAGAGCACGATCTTGTCCCGGTCGACCTCCTGGATGAAGAACGATCGTATTGCGCGGCGTTGCGCGATTCGGTCGACGTCGTACACGAGTGTCGAGAGGGCAACGGGGTTGACTCCCACCGTGTCGGCAACGTCAGTCACGACGTCGATGACTCGGGAGTCGTCGGTAGCGAACGAGTGATCGACGACGATGAGAAGGTCGATGTCCGATTCGGGATGCGGCTCCTCGCCGCGCGCTCGGGAGCCGTAGAGCCAGACCGCGCGCAAGCGCGCGCCAAACCTGTTCCGGAGCTCGGGGACGAGCCGCGCAAGCGCTTGTCGCTCCTTGCCGCTGAGCGAAGCTTCTGCGAGCGCGGTCATAAACCGCACTGTAACCCTGGGCGGAGCGGGATACTCTCGCGCGACCGTGTTCCCCGACGCGATTCCCAACCTCATCGATGGTCGCGCGGTACCGGCGGCATCGGGGCAGTGGCTCGAGAAGCTGCGGCCCGCGGACGAGGCGCTCCTGTGCCGGGTTGCGCGCTCCGGCGTAGAGGACGTCGGCGCCGCGGTCGCTGCCGCCCGCGCTGCTCAACCCGCGTGGGCCGAGCGAACACCGGTCGAGCGAGGCGACGTCGTCCGCGAGCTGGCGCTGCTGCTGCGCGAGCGGCGCGAGGAGGCGTCGGCGATCGTGGTCGAGGAGACAGGCAAGCCGCTCGAGCTCGCCCTCGGCGAGACCGACGCAGCCGTGGAGATGGGCCTCTTCGTAGCCGGAGAAGGACGGCGCTCCTACGGGCGGACGACCACGGCGAGCATGCCGCACCGAACCGTGCTCACCATCCGTCAGCCGCTCGGCGTCGCAGCGCTCGTCATGAGCTTCAACACGCCGCTCCCGAACGTCGCGTGGAAGGCGTTCCCGGCGATCTTCTGCGGGAACGCAGCGGTTATGAAGCCCTCGGAGCACACTCCCGCTTCAGCTTCGTTCTTCGCGGAGCTTGCACTCGAGGCGGGCGTTCCGGACGGCGTGCTGAACGTGATCCACGGTTTGGGCCCGGAAGCAGGCGCGCCGCTCGTCGAGCACCCCGATGTCGATCTCGTCAGCTTCACCGGGTCGGCTGCGACCGGGCGCTGGATCAACGAGACCGCGGGCCGTCGGCTGGCGAAGGTCTGCCTCGAGCTCGGCGGCAAGAACGCGCTCGTCGTGTGCGACGACGCCGACCTCGACGCGGCTGTGCGCTGGGCGCTCGCGTCCGCGTTCTCGAATGCGGGTCAGCGGTGCGCTTCGGCGAGCCGTCTCGTCGTCTTCGACGGCGTCCTCGACGCCTTCCGCGACCGCCTCCTCGAGGGCGTGCGGGACCTCGAGCCGCAGCCTGTCATCAGCCGCGAGAGCCTCGAGCGGATGTCAGAAGCGGTCCAACGGGCGGTCGAGCAGGGAGCGACACTGCTCGCGGGTGGGGAGCGCCTCGACCGGCCCGGGTGGCACTTCGCCCCAACCGTGCTGGAGGATGCCGCACCCGACGCGGAGATCTCGCACGCTGAGGTGTTCGGGCCGGTGACGGTCCTCTATCGGGCAGCCGATCTGGACGAGGCGATCGCGCTCGTCAACGACTCGCCGTACGGGCTCACCGCAGCGATCCACACGGCGAGCGTCCACCGCGCCATGCGGTTCGCCGAGCGCGTGCAGGCCGGGGTCGTGGTCGTGAACGCCGGAACGCACGGCTCGGAGCCGCATATGGGCTTCGGCGGCGTCAAGGATTCCGGAACGGGCTGGCGGGAAGCCGGGGTCGAGGCGCTCGACGTGTACTCGGATCAGAAGGTCGTGAACCTGATCGCCGACCCCAGCAACGCATGAGCAACGCTTGCCTGCAGCTCGCGTTCATGAGGGAAACCCCCACACCCCTCCACGCTCATGGGCCAACAGGAGTTGGCC
>JBOHBA010000376.1:0-3986 GCA_050698095.1 Gaiellaceae bacterium | reverse complement strand
GCGTCGGCCGGGTGCGGTCGAACCAGCGAATCCCGGGGACGTTGGCGCGGCCGGGGGTGCACCCGGCCAGAAGCGGGAAGTACGCCGGCCCGGTGGTCGACGGGAAGCACGAGATCGCCGACGAGCGATGCGCAAGTCGAGGACCGAGAAACGGAAGCCCTGGGATGACGTCGCCAGCGAGGTCGAGCGGGAGGCCGTCGACGATGACGACGCCCTCGCGCGGGGTTTTCTCCCTTTCGTTACCCACGGCGCCATTGTTCAGCGTTTCGTAAGCCCACGTAACGCCATCGCAAGCCGGTGGACGGTAGACAGGTCGCATGACGACTCACGCGCTTGCCCCTCCGCACTTCTCGCGCCGGCTCCGGCTTCTGCTGGCGCCCGTCTCGGCAGCAGTCGTGCTGCTGGGGATCTGGGTCACGGGAGCGCTCGTCACGAACGACTTTCGGACGTCCATGGCCCTTACGGCCGCGTGGTTCGCAGCCGTCGCGGTGGGCGCCGTGGTCGTGTGGAGACGGTGGCCCGAGCTTCGGATCCCGGTTTCCGTGGTCGCACTCGCGACTTTCGTTCTCGTCGGCGGCTACCTCGGTCTGGCTTCGGTGCGCGACGTCGAGGTGAACGAGACCGTCGCGGCGGGGCCCGCGCTGCTCCAAGGAGCGTTCACGGGGCACGCGCACCCGACCGACGGCATCGCCCGGATCGTCGAGCAGGGCAGCGGCAGCGTTCTCACGCTGACGAGCTTCGAGACCGACCCCGGCCCGGACCTGTACGTCTACGTCGCTCCCGGTCAGACGTCAGGAGACGACGTGGACGGCGCGACGCGACTGGCGCAGCTCAAGGGCAACGTCGGCAACCAGCAGTACGCGCTCCCGCCCGATCTCGACCTCGCCGGCGGCGCGACCGTCGTCATCTGGTGCCGCGCGTTCTCCGTCTCCTTCGGCGCCGCGCAGCTCACCGGGGCGTAGCTTCAGGCACGTCCCGGCGGCGGCACCCCGAGCCGCTCATAGATCTCCGCCGCAGCAGCGTCGTCTCCCGCACCTGCGAGGCATCGTGCCTCGTCGTAGGGCATCTCGAGCTCGCGGTAGAGCGCGGCCGCTTCCAGGAAGCGCATCGCGTCCTCGGCGAGCACAGCCTCGGCCTCGGCGCGAAACGCATCGTGCAGCGGCAGGCGAGGCAGCACCCGCACTCGGTCGAGAAGCCGCTCCGCCGCCTCTCGGGGAAGGAGTCGAGCGGCCGTGGGCGTCATGGGCAGGAGGTGGCTTGCGTCTTCCTCTGCTGCGATCTCGATCGCTTCCCGAAGCGCCAGGCGGGCCGCCGCCGTGTTCCCACGGGCGAGCTCGAGATCCGCCTCCACGAGCAGGGCCTGGCCGAGGAACTCGGAGCCGCCAACTCCCCGCGCCAGCGGGATCATCTCGTCGGCTACAGCTCGTGCCTCGTGGTGAGCGCCTCGCCGTGCGAGCAGCTCGACCCGCGTTATACCCGCGTTCACGACCCCCGGCACGCCGAGCAGCGTCCGTTGATCCCCCAGCGCCTCCCGAGCCAGCTCGTCAGCCTCGTCGTAGCGACCCAGCTGGACGAGCGCCGAGGCCTCGTTGCCGGCGATGAACCACTCCATCGACGGCGCCCCGATTCGGCGAGTCGCAGCGCGTCCAGCCTCCGCGACCTCGACCGACCTTCGGAAGAGTCCCGTCTTCATGAGCGTGTCCGACAGGTTTATGTATCCGCGACCGATCGCCTCTGGCTCGTCCGCTTCGAGCGCAAGCTCGAGCGCCTCCTCGATCATCGCGACGCCACCGGGCTCCCCGACGCCCACGCGGCAGACGCCCAGCGTGTTCAGCAGGTGCGAGCAATCGGCCCGAAGGTCGAGCTTCTCGGCGAGTGCGAGCCCCCGTTCTGCGAGGTCCTGCCCCTCGAGGAACTGGCCCAGCAGCATGCGGCCGGTCGCGGCCCAGCTGTACGCCTGGACGAGCTCCGGCGACGGGTGCTCGCCGAGGAGCTCGATCGCCTGCGCGAGCGCCTCGCCTCCCCGGCCTGTGTCGCCCGCGACCCAGTGCGTCCGGCCGAGGTCGGCGAGCGCACCGCCGGCCTTCAGCGAGTCGCCTCGCGCGCCCCATGCCTCGGCGACCTCGATGAGCGCCGTGCGAGAGATCGCGAGCTCGCCGGAGACGCGCGCCACGCGACCGAGTTTGACGAGGAGCTCGAGCCTCTCGTCTTCGGCGCCGTCGCCCCAGAGACGAAGCGCAGCCTCGTAGCGGCGAACAGCCTCCCCGTGTCCGTTGCGCTCTGCGGCGAGGTCGCCGGCTGCAACCGCGTACGCGCGCGCCTCCTCATGCGCCTCCGCCAGCGCGTAGTGCTCCGCGAGCTCGCCGAGCACGCTCGGATCGTCTCCTGCCACGCGCTCCAGCGCCTCGGCCGCAGCACGATGCAGATCCCTGCGCTGGCGAAGGAGCAACGTCTCGTACGTCACCTCCTGGATGAGCGCGTGCTTGAACGCCCACCTGCCCGGTGCAGTCATGACGACGAGCTGGGCCTGCTCGAGTTCGCCGAGCGCCGCCGAGACGTCACCGTCGCCCGCAACCTGCGCGAGCAGATCGGACGAAAACGTACGGCCGAGAACGGCGGCGTGCTGGAGAGCGGCGCGCGCGGCCGCGTCGAGCCGATCGACCCGCGCGAGAATCGTGCCCTGCACGGTGTCGGGGATCTCGACGTCGACCTTCGCCAGCACCGCGACGCCGTCGACCACGGCGAGTGAGCCGAGCTCCTGGAGGGCCTGCAGCAGCTCCTCGATGAAGAACGGGTTCCCCTCGGCCCGCTCCGCGACCAGCTGTTCGAGGTCCGGCGGGAGCTTCTGCACACCGAGGAACCCGCGCGCGAGCGCGACGCTCTCGTCGGACGTCAGGGGCTCCAGCCGGACGACCGTGTGGCTCGCCCGAAGCTCGGCGCGCTCGACGCGCTCGAAGCCCGGCCGGTAGCAGAGGACGAGCATGAGCGGCACTCCGGCGAGGCGTTCGAGCAGGAAGTCGAGGAGCTCTCGGGAGGACTCGTCCGCCCAATGCACGTCGTCGAGGACGACGAGAACTGGCCGAGAACGGCAGACGGCGACGAGGAACTGCCACACACCGGCAAAGACCTGCTGGCCCCGCTGCTCGTCGGCCATGCGGACCCCTGGTGGAGCTCCGCCGAAGCCCAGGAGCGAGCCGACGAGCAGCGCGTGCTCACGCTCGACGCCGAGCTCCTCGGCGCGCGCGCAGAGCTCGTCCATGTCATTCGGAGCACATCCGAGGACGCGCTCGACGAGCTCGACGAAGGGGCCGAACGCGCGCTCGCCGCCGCATGCGATCCTCAGGTCGAGCGGCTCTCCCGATGGGCGCAGCTCCTCGAGCAGCCGCGACTTCCCGACTCCTGGCTCGCCGACGACGCTCACGACGTGGGTGTTTCCCTTGTGAGCGCTCGACCACAGGAGTTCGAGCAACGCGAGCTCCTCGCGCCGCCCGACGAAGGGGACGCGGTGCCGGGCTCCAGGTTCACCTCGCCCGACCAGGCGATACGTCGCGACGGGCTCACCGCGGCCCTTGACCTCGAGCGAGCCTGCGGCCTCGGCCTCGAACGCATCCCGTACGCGTCGCCAGGTGGAGGCGGAGAGCATGACTTCGCCTTCGCCGGCGCCCTGCTGGAGACGGGCCGCGACGTTCACCGCGTCCCCCATGACCCCGGTCTGAGTGCCGTCGCCGACCGCACCGGCGATCACGAGCCCGCTGTTGATCCCTATTCGCAGCTGAACCGGCGTTGGCGTCTCGTCCGAGCGACGCCGGGCGACTTCGAGCATCGCCACTGCGGTCTCGACCGCGCGCTCCGGATCGTCCTCGTGCGCGATCGGGGCGCCGAAGACGGCCACGATGGCATCTCCGATGAACTTCTCCACCCAGCCTCCACGCCGCTCGACTTCTTCGGTCAGCTCCGAAAGCGTTTCGGTCATGAGCCTGCGGAGC
>JBOHBA010000375.1:0-4532 GCA_050698095.1 Gaiellaceae bacterium | reverse complement strand
GTACAGACCTCGCCTCGGCGTAATCTTCGGCGAGCGTGGGAACATCGATCAGATAATCGGTGCCCGCGAGGTCATCTACCGCCTCGTTGAGCGGATCGAGACCACCGTACTCTGAGTCCCAGCCGCCCCAGCCGCCACCCATTTAGCGGCCCCGCGTTTCTACAGAGAAGGGGCAATTCCCCACCTTGACAGCGAACATGTGTTCGCCTATTCTACGAACACGTGTTCGGTCGAATCGTCGCCCTGGTACTCGTCGCAGTCGTCTTGTGGGCCGTTCTTGCGCGGGACTCCGGAGCGGGTCCGCAACCGCGCTACCACACCGTCGAGCAGGGTGAGACGCTCTGGTCGATCGCCGAGGAGAGCTACGGGGGCGACCCGCGAGAGGGGGTGTGGGAGCTCCAGACGCGCAACGAGCTCAGCGGGACGACGATCGTGCCGGGCCAGCGACTGCTTCTGCCGTAGGGCACATGTGACCCCAGGGTCAGCTCGAGGCTGATAGAAACCGCCGATGGCTTCCGACCGCATTCTCGAGCTGCTGCGGCGCCCGGTCGACGTCGACGAATACGTCGAGATCCGCGAGCTCTGGAAGACGCACTCGATCGCGGAGGACAGCCGCGATCTCCCCGGCTTGATCTCGACGCTCACCGAGGACTGCGTCTACGAGGTGATGGGCACGGGCGCGCGCTGGGAGGGGCACGAAGGGGCGACGCGCTTCTACACCGAGCTCCTGACGGCGTTCCCGGACGTCCATTTCGACCTCGAGTACATCGTAATCGGGCCGCAGGGCGTCTGCGAGGAGGCGCGCGTCACCGCGACGCACCGGGCGAAGTGGCTCGAGCACGAACCGACGGGAGAGCGGCTCGAGTGGAGGAATGCCATCTTCTTCCCCTGGGATCCCGCCGCGAAGAAGTTCAAGGGCGAGATGGTCTACACCGACCTCGCCTTCCCGGGCGCGTAGCGCGCGACCGGCACCGGATTACAATCGGCCCGCCGTGGAGCTCGACGTCGTCTTCCTCGGAACGTCCGCCTCGACGCCGACTGCCAAGCGTGCTCTCTCGGCGACGCTCGTGCGCAGGGGCGGCGACCGGCTTCTCTTCGACTGCGCCGAGGGGACGCAGCGCCAGCTTCTGCGCTCGGACGTCGGCCTCATCGATCTCGAGGAGATCTTCCTCACGCACTTCCATGCTGACCACTACCTCGGGCTCCCCGGGATGTTCAAGACCTTTTCGCTGCGGGGGCGCGAGCTGCCGTTGCGGATCTACGGCCCGCGCGGGCTCGACGACCTTCTCTCCAGTCTTCGGCGCATCTTCGGCCGGCTCTCGTACCCCGTCGAGTCGACGGAGCTCGCACCCGGCGCCGTTCTCGCGCGGGCCGACTATCGCATCGAGGCCTTCCCCGTCGACCACGGCGTGCCGGCGATCGGCTACGCGATCGTCGAGGACGACCGACCCGGTCGATTCGACGTCGAGACGGCGGCCGCGCTCGGGGTCCCCGACGGACCCGATCGAGGGCGACTTCAGCGGGGAGAGACCGTGACGCTCACGAGCGGCGACGTCGTGAGTCCGGATCAGGTTCTCGGGCCCGCGCGCCCCGGACGGAGGCTCGTCTTGTCGGGAGACACGGCGCCGGCCGCGTCGGTCGTCGCCGCGGCGACGGGGGCGGACGTGCTCATCCACGAGGCGACGTTCCTGGCGGACGAGCGGGAGCGCGCGCGCGAGACGTCCCACTCGACTGCGGGTGAGGCCGCGCTCGTCGCGCGCGAGGCCGGTGTGCGCATGCTCGCGCTGACGCACGTCTCGACCCGCTACTTCGGCCATCAGGTCGTCGAGGAGGCGCGTGAGCTCTTTCCGGCAACCGAGGTGCCGCGCGACTTCGACGTCATCGAGATCCCGTTTGCCGAGCGGGGCTCGCCGGAGCTCGTTCGAAGCGGCGCTCGCGCGAGCCGAGCTGCAGTAGGGTCCAGCGAGACATGACTCGTCTTGTGCAAGTGACGCTCGCAGGTGACGTGGCCGAGGGCGAGCAGCTTCAGGAGCTCCTCGCCGCAGCGGGAATCGAGTCTCACCTCGAGCCCGCCGTCGAGCACGACCCGGAAGCTCTCGACGATCCGCCGCTCAAGGTTCTCGTCGCCGAGTCCGCCGTCGACGAGGCTCGCGACGCGATCGAGGCGCTGACGGAACCCGACGATCTCGAGGAGTAGGGTGCCAGCGGCGGGTGCCGCTACACTCGGGCGAGTCCTTTAACCCGGTCCAGTGAGGCCGGAAAGGAGTGAGATGGCGACGCACGTCCCCGAACGCGCCACGGCGAGACAGCTCCTGGACGCCGACGCGATCGCGAAGGCGCTCTCCCGGATCGCGCACGAGCTCATCGAGCGCAACGGGCCGCCGGACGGCCCCGGACTCGAGCGCGTCGCGCTCGTGGGGATCCAGACGCGCGGCGTGCCACTGGCGTCGAGGCTCCGGCGCCTCGTGGAGGAGCGAGCCGGCGCAGCGCTTCCCGTCGGCGCCCTCGACATCACCTTCCATCGGGACGACGTCCACGTGCGTGACGGCGGGCGCGCGCCGGATCGGCAGCCGACGGTGCGAGCGACGAGCATCGCGTTTCCTATCGAGGGCATGAGCGTCGTGCTCGTCGACGACGTCCTCTACACAGGTCGCACGATTCGGGCCGCCATCGACGCGCTGCTCGAGTTCGGTCGCCCTGCGCGTGTCCAGCTTGCAGTGCTCGTCGACCGCGGTCACCGGGAGCTTCCGATTCGTCCGGACTACGTCGGCAAGAACCTGCCGACGGGACGAGACGAGCGCATCCAAGTCGAGCTCGTGGAGATCGACGAGCGCGACGGGGTGCTGCTCGTCACGGGAAGCGAGGACGACCGCCATGTCTGAGCTCCGACCTCCGGCGCCGCCGCGCCGCCACCTGCTCTCGATCAACGATCTCGAGCGGGCCGACGTCGAGCGGATCCTCGACACCGCGCAGGCGCTCGCGGCATCCCTCGAGCGCGAGGTCAAGAAGCTGCCGACGCTCCGCGGCCGGACCGTCGTGAATCTCTTCTACGAGTCCTCGACCCGGACTCTCGCGAGCTTCGAGCTCGCGGCGAAGCGGCTGTCTGCCGACACGATGTCGCTTCGCTCCGCCGGTTCCTCGGTGGACAAGGGCGAGTCGCTCAAGGACACGGCGCTGACGCTCGCTGCGTACGACCCCGACGTGATCGTGGTTCGCCACCCGTCGATCGGGGCGCCGCAGCTCGTCGCGCGGTACACGGAGGCGCATGTCGTGAACGCCGGCGACGGCAAGCACCAGGATCCGACGCAGGCGCTCCTCGATCTGCACACGATGCGCGTCGCCCTGGGACGGCTGGACGGGCTCCAGGTAGCGATCGTCGGCGACGTCCTCCACTCGCGGGTCGCTCGCTCTCTCGTTCAGGCGCTGAGCCTCGTCGGCGCGCAGGCGTGTGTCGTCGGGCCGCCGACACTTCTACCGCGCGGGATCGAGGCCCTGGGCTGTGCCGCGTCGACCGACATCGCCGCGATCGGAGACGCAGACGTCGTCTACGTGCTTCGCATGCAGGCCGAGCGAATGGCGCCCGGCGAGGCCTACGTCCCGTCGCTGCGCGAATACACGGCGCTGTACGGGATTGGGCCGGATCGGGTGCGCCCGGGCCAGGTCGTCATGCATCCCGGCCCGATGAACCGAGGGGTCGAGATCGACCCGCGCGTCGCGGACTCCGACGCAGCCCTCGTCACGGATCAGGTGCGCGCCGGCCTTCTCGTGCGGATGGCGGTTCTCTACGACGTGCTGACCGCCGCGCCGGTCGAGACGCGGGCTTACGCGGAAATCGCATGACGCTCTACTGCGCCAACGGTCGCGCCGACAGCCTGGTGGTGGAAGGGCGCGTGCTCTCGCCGACGCAAGGCATCGACGAGGCCTTGCGAATCACAGTGACAGACGGCGTCATCAGCGCGATCGAGCCCGGGAAAGCGGGCAGTCATGTCGTCGCGCCTGCCTTCGTCGACCCCCACGTGCACCTTCGGACACCGGGCCGGGAGGACGAGGAGACGTTGCGCTCGGGAAGCGAGGCAGCCGCTGCGGGCGGGTACTGCGCGATCCTGGCCATGCCGAACACGGAGCCGGTCGTCGACTCGGCCGCGGTGCTGGGCGCGCTCGTCGAGCTCGCGCGTGCGGAGGCCGTCGTGCCGACGGGTTTCATGGCGGCGATCACCAAGGGACAGCGCGGGGAGGAGCTGACCGAGATGGTCGAGCTCTCCGCTCTCGGCGCGACCGCGTTCACCGACGACGGCCGTCCGGTCGAGTCGGCCGGGCTCATGCGGCGAGCGCTCCAGTACAGCGGTCTCGCGAAGTTGCCGCTGGCGCTCCATTGCGAGGAGGCGACGCTCTCGCGCGGCGGGCATGCGCACGAGGGCGAGGTTGCCGCGGAGCTCGGTCTCGGCGCGTATCCGGCGACCGCGGAGAGCGTGATGGTCGAGCGCGATCTCGCGCTCGCTGAAGCCGAAGGTCGGCAGATCCACCTGATGCAC
>JBOHBA010000374.1:0-4181 GCA_050698095.1 Gaiellaceae bacterium | reverse complement strand
CGCCTGTTCGGCGCTGCCACCGACCTCGAGCAGCGGTTCCTCTCGAGCCTGCTGATCGGAGAGCTGCGGCAGGGAGCGCTCGAAGGCGTGATGGTCGACGCGGTCGCCGAGGCAGCCGGGATCCCGGCTGCTGGCGTGCGCCGCGCGGCGATGCTCGCGGGAGACTTGCCGACGATCGCAGAGGCCGCGCTGATCCAGGGGCGCGATGGGCTGGCGAAGTTCCGCCTCACCCCGCTTCGCCCGGTCAAGCCGATGCTCGCACAGACCGCCGACGATGTCGCCGAAGCGCTCGAGCGCGTCGGCGCGCGCGCAGCGGTCGAATGGAAGCTCGACGGCGCCCGGATCCAGGTGCACCGCGTCGGAGACGAGGTGCGTGTCTTCACGAGGAACCTTGCCGACATCACCGACCGGATTCCCGACCTCGTGGAGCCGATCCTCGCGTTCCGGGTCGAGTCGCTCATCCTCGACGGAGAGGCGATCGCGCTCCGCGGCGACGGGCGCCCGCTGCCGTTTCAGGTGACGATGAGCCGATTCGGGACAAAGGCCGTCGTTGACGACCCGTCGGGGACGACTCCGCTGTCGGCGTTCTTCTTCGACTGCCTCCACATCGACGGCGAGGACCTGATCGACAGGCCGGCGCGCGATCGCGTGTCCCTGCTCGACGATCGTCTTCCGCGGGAGCTCGTCGTACCGAGAGTCGAGACCGGCGAGCTAGCAGCTGCGCAAGCGTTCCTCGAGGACGCGCTCGCGCGAGGCCACGAAGGCGTCATGGTGAAGTCTCTGGACGCGACCTACGAGGCGGGCCGTCGCGGGGCGGGCTGGCTCAAGGTGAAGCCTGCTCACACGCTCGACCTCGTCGTGCTCGCGGCCGAGTGGGGGCACGGGCGCCGGCGCGGGAAGCTCTCGAACCTCCATCTCGGAGCGCGGGACGCGGCGAGCGGGGGCTTCGTCATGCTCGGCAAGACGTTCAAGGGGATGACCGACGAGATGCTCGCCTGGCAGACCGAGCATCTCCAGAGCCTCGAGACGAGCCGTGACGGGATCGTGGTGTACGTGCGTCCGGAGCTCGTGGTTGAGATCGCGTTCGACGGAGTACAGACGAGCGCGCGCTATCCCGGAGGCGTCGCGCTGCGCTTCGCGCGGGTCAAGGGCTACCGGCCGGACAAGAGCGCGGCTGAGGCCGACACGATCGAGACCGTGCGTGAGATACATGTGCCCGTTGCGAAGCGAAACCCGGCGTAGACCCGTAACCTCCGCTAGCCATGGCTGACGTCTTGAAGAAGAGCCTTGAGCGCCCCGATGAGGTCGTCGACGTCCCCGGAGTCCGCGTGAACATGGTCGAGCTGGGTGACCTGACCGTCGGCAGGATGGTGAACGAGCCGGGCTGGCGCTGGTCGACACACATGCGTCCGATCGTCGGCGGAGAGTGGTGCCAGGCCCGCCATGTCGGGATCATGCTCTCCGGGCGAATGGGAATCGAGTTCTCCGACGGCACGTCGGTGGAGTTCGGGCCCGGCGACGTCTTCGACATCCCGCCCGGCCACGACGGCTTCACCATCGGCGACGAGCCCATCGTCCAGGTCGAGTGGAGCGGGATACGCGCGTGGGCGGGGTTCCCGACAGGGATCCACAGCCGTGTGCTGGCGACGCTCCTCTTCACCGATCTCGTGGACTCGACGGCGATGGCGGCGGAGCTCGGCGACGCGCGCTGGCGACAGCGCCTCTCGGGTCACTTCGAAGCGGCCAGAAACGAGCTCGAGCGTTTCGGCGGGCGCGAGGTGAAGACGACGGGTGACGGGGTACTTGCGAGGTTCGAGGGGCCCGCGCGGGCGCTGCACTGCGCGGTCGCGATCCGGCAGCGCGCCCAGAGCGCCGGGTTGCAGATACGCGCGGGGATACACGTGGGGGAGGTCGAGCTCGTCGGAGAGGACGTTCGTGGCGTGACCGTGCACGAAGCGGCGCGGATCATGGCTGCCGCTTCTCCGGGCGAGATCCTCGTCTCCGACCTGACGCGCGCGCTCGTGGGCGCCTCGGGCCTCGCGTTCGAGGATCGTGGCACGCACACGCTCAAGGGCCTCGACGGCGAGTGGCGTCTTGCCGCATTCGTCTCCGAGCCCGAGCGCATCCCGTCGTGAGCGAGCTGCCGCTGATCCTCGCGGTCGACGAGGATGCCGAGGCGCTCGAGCGAATCACCGCCGAGCTCCAGCGCTACACGCGCGACTACCGCGTCGTGTGCCTTCCCTCGACGAGGGCGGCGCTCTCGCAGCTCGATGCGCTACACGACCGAGATGCCGCCGTCGCGATCGTGCTCGCCGCCCGCTGTCCGAATCAAGAGCTGAAGGGCGAGGAGCTGCTCGCGCGCGTCCACGAGTCGCACCCGCACGCGAAGCGGGCGCTCTTGATTTCCTGGGGCGGCTGGGCCGACGAGGAGACAGCCGACGCGATCCGGACCGCGATGGCGCTCGGGCACATCGACTACTACGCGCTGAAGCCGTGGAGCACTCCGGACGAGCTCTTCCACCGGCTCGTCTCGGATCTTCTGCACGAGTGGAGACGGGCGAACGCGCCTGGCCGCCGCGAGATCACGGTGGTCGCCGACCCGTGGTCCCCACGCG
Source organism: Gaiellaceae bacterium (assembly GCA_050698095.1). Classification (GTDB taxonomy): domain Bacteria; phylum Actinomycetota; class Thermoleophilia; order Gaiellales; family Gaiellaceae; genus GMQP-bins7. The sequence goes on along the minus strand of JBOHBA010000374.1, from coordinate 1,566 downwards.
GCTACGAGCTTCGGAACCTGCTTGCGCGAAACGGCGTGCCTCACGCCTTCCACACGTGCGACTCGTACGAGGGCGCGGAGTACCTGCGCGTGTGTGGGCATGAGGGAGCGCGTGTGCCTGTTGTCCTGTTGCCGGACGGGAGCGCGCTCGTGGACCCGAAGCCCGAGGATCTCGCGCAGCACGGGACGCGGATGACCATCGAGCTCGACGATCCCGACCCGTTCGACGTGGTCGTCGTCGGCGCCGGCCCGGCTGGACTGGCTGCCGCCGTGTACGCCTCGTCGGAGGGCCTGCGCGCGCTCGTCGTCGAGCGAGAGTCGATCGGGGGTCAGGCCGGGTCGAGCACCCGAATCCGCAACTACCTCGGCTTCTCGCGTGGCGTGAGCGGGGCCGAGCTCGCTCAGCGCGCCTACCAGCAGGCGTGGGTCTTCGGGACGACGTTCCTGCTCACGCGCGACGTCACCGGGCTGCGTCGGGCGGAGGATGCGTACGTCGTCTCCATCTCGGGTGGAACCGAGGTCGAGGCGCGCGCGGTTGTCCTGGCGGTGGGCGTCTCGTACCGGCGCCTCGACGTACCGGCGCTCGAGGCGCTTGAGGGCGCCGGTGTCTTCTACGGGTCGTCGCCTTCGGAGGCGCGCCAGTTCACTGGAGCGAGTGTCTTCGTCGTCGGCGGGGCCAACTCTGCGGGGCAGGCCGCTGTGCACCTGAGTCGATACGCGGCGAGAGTCACGCTCCTCGTGCGCGGCGAATCGCTGGCGGCGACGATGTCGCGGTATCTGCTCGAGGAGATCGGCGGGAGGGAGAACATCGAAGTGCGCCTTCGCACCGAGGTCGTGGATGCCGGGGGCGACGGGCGACTGGAGAGCCTCACGCTGCGCGATGGCGGTGGTGAGTCGAGAGAGCCGGCAGATGCGCTCTTCATCCTCATCGGCGCGCAGGCTCGAACCGAGTGGCTCCCGGGCGAGATCGAGCGCGACGCGCGCGGGTTCGTGGTCACGGGTCCCGACTACGGGACGACGGTTCCCGGCGTGTTCGCTATCGGGGACGTTCGCGCCGAATCCGTGAAGCGGGTTGCGTCGGCGGTCGGCGAGGGTTCGGTGGTCATCCAGCGCGTCCACCAGTACCTCGAGCGCACGACAACGGCTGCGGGCGCTCGGGTTTCGTAGGGCGGCTGTCGATCAGCCGGAGATGTTCGCGCAGGCGGGCGAGGCCTCGAGCGCTGTCCGAAGCTCGCCCTCGACATCGGCGCTCTCGAGAGCTTGCATGGTGGCGCCGAAATCGGTGGCCATCGTCGCCAAGGATGTCGTGATCGAGCTGATCGCTCCCGGCAGCTCCGTGAGACCGGACGCGCCGTCGGCGGCGCTCTCGATCTTCGCGATCTCGGTCTCGAGGCTGGTCGCGAGCTTCTCGATGGAGGTCTCGACGGCCTGGCCGGACTCGGTGTCCGGTGCGCCCAGTCCCCTGAGGTCCTCGACGAGCGTCTTGGTCGCGCCGCGGACGTCGTTCGCGGCGGCGGTGAGCCCATCTTGCGTGAGCGACGACGGGCTCGTGAACTGATCGGTCGCG
>JBOHBA010000373.1:0-3234 GCA_050698095.1 Gaiellaceae bacterium | reverse complement strand
ACCGCGCCGACCGCGAGCCACCGCATGAGGTCGTCGCCGGTTCGCTTCGCCTTCACCGTGAAGCCGATCGCGGCGACGACGAACAGCGCCATCGTGAGCAGCTGCGCCGCGAGGACAGTCGGATCGCCCTCGAGCCTCGGCCGTCCGGATTCCTCTGGTGTGAACAGCGTCTCGACGCCCCGAGGGAGCTGCGAGGCGAAGAGGGCGACGATGCCCGCAACCACCGCGAGGAGGGCAGGGAGCGAGAGCGCCACAGCGATGCGCCGAGGCCCCTCGAGCCGCGCTCTCCTGTGCGTGGCGAAGGATGCGACGGCGAAGGCCAACGTCCCCAGGAGCCGTCCGGTGACCCCCGCCCAGGTTGCGAAGTGCGTCGGGCCGCCGCCGACGACGGCCGGAATCGCGGCGAAGAGGAGGTTGGTCAGCGCCAGCAGGCCGAGCGCGTAGCTGAGGACGAGGTCGTCGGTCCGTCCGCCTCGGCGGAAGCGTCCGAAGACGAGGAACGCGGCGAGGAGCCCGATCAGCGACGCCGAGGTTTCGAGCGCGACATGGAGCGCCTGCTGCCTGTACGCGAAATGAAGCGGAGACACGAAGACGATGAGCGCCGTCGTCGCCCCGCTGACGAGCACGGCGATGAGCACGGGCTCACGGACAGCGGCGACCCCCCATGGCTGGCGCTCAGCCCGCGCAGCAGCGTCCGTCGCCTGTTTCCGCCGCAGTTCTCCGCCCTCCAGTGCGTGCAGCGGCGCGTCCGGCCGCCGCCTGGACGGGACCTAACTTACCCACATGCAAACGTCACTAGACCTTGGGTGGGCGCTGGTGCGACCCTTGGTGAGTCCGTTCCCAGGGCGAAATATCAGCTGAGACCCCGGATCTGGGCTCCGCTGCTAGAATCCGCCGCCGGCGGACGGGTTGTCCGCCTCTTTCTCTGAGATGAAGACGTATACCGCCAAGCCTGGTGAGATCGAGCGCGAGTGGTTCCTCGTCGACGCCGAGGGCAAGACGCTCGGGCGCCTCGCGACCCGAATCGCCGACACGCTCCGCGGCAAGGGGAAGCCTGTCTACACGCCGCACGTCGACACCGGCGACTTCGTCGTCGTCGTGAACGCGGAGAAGATCGCGGTGACGGGCTCGAAGCTCGACACGAAGATCTACTACCGGCACTCCGGCTATCCCGGCGGGATCAAGCAGCGCACGCTTCGCGAGCAGCTCGAGCGGCGCCCGACCGAGGTGCTCCGCAAGGCGGTGAAGGGGATGCTGCCGAAGAACAAGCTCGCGGCCGCGCAACTCAACAAGCTCAAGATCTATGCGGGCGCCGAGCACCCGCACGCCGCGCAGGCGCCGAAGCCGCTGGAGCTCGTATGACCGAGATCGCGCAGTACCTGGGAACGGGCAAGCGGAAGACGTCGATCGCGCGCGTGATCCTGCGGCCGGGCGACGGCAAGACGTGGATCAACGGCCGCACGATGGAGGAGTACTTCCCGCGCGCAGTGCATCGGAAGATGGTCATGGGGCCGCTCGAAGTCGCCGAGGCGGCTGCGACGTACGACCTGCGCGTCCGCGTGCACGGGGGCGGCATCTCCGGGCAGGCAGGCGCTGTCAGGCACGGCATCGCCCGCGCGCTCGTCGAGGCCGATCCGGAGATGCGCATTCCGCTCAAGCGCCAGGGCTTCCTTACGCGCGACGCACGCATCGTCGAGCGCAAGAAGGCCGGCCTGCACAAGGCGCGCAAGGCGCCCCAATTCTCGAAACGGTAGCGTCGAGAATTGGTATGGGCGAGATACATCTCGCCCATACGAGTCGTTCGAGAATTGGTGTGGGCGAGATCTGTCTCGCCCCCAACGATCGCGGAGAGGAGAGGCTTGCCTCGCCCGCTAAGGTCGGGCGCGCAGTGACACGACGTTTCTTCGGAACGGACGGAGTCCGCGGGGTCGTCGGCGAGGACCTGACGCTCGATCTCGTCGAGCGTCTCGGCAAGGCTGCGACCCTCTGGGTCGGGGCGGCCGGCCCCGTTCTCGTCGGACGAGACACGCGCGCCTCCGGCCTCGAGCTCGAAGATGCGGTCGCCCGCGGAATCGCCTCAGCCGGCGGCACCGCGGCTCTCGCCGGAGTGCTGCCGACTCCGGCCGTCGCACTCCTCGCGGAGGATCTCGGAATTGTCGTCTCGGCCTCGCACAACCCACCTGAGTACAACGGGGTCAAGCTCTTTCTCCGAGGAGCAAAGCTCTCGGACGACGAGGAGGGGGCGATCGAGGGGCTGCTCGACGCTGCTCCGGCCGGCGGTGGCGCGGTCGAGTCGGTCACCGATGCCGGCGAGCGCTACATCGATCACGTCGTGTCGCATCTCGGCTCCGATCTGAGCGGGCTGCGGATCGGGGTCGACTGTGCGAACGGCGCCTTCTCGGCGGTCGCCCCAGGCGTGTTCAGGCAGCTCGGCGCCCGGGTGACCGCGATCGGCGCGGAGCCCGACGGGACGAACATCAACGTCGGCTGCGGCGCCACGGATCTCACCGCATTGCAACAGGCTGTCACAAGCGAGGGGCTCGACCTCGGTGTGGCGTTCGACGGAGACGGCGACCGCATGCTCGCGGTGGACGAGCGGGGCGAGCCGGTCGACGGCGACCAGATCCTCGCGGTGCTGGCGCTCGCGCTCGGAGTCGACACGGTGGCCGTCACGGTGATGACCAACCTCGGCTTCCACCGTCTCATGGCCGAGCACGACATCCGCGTCGTCACGACGCCGGTGGGCGACCGCTACGTCCTCGAGGCGCTTCGCAAGGAAGGCGCGCTCCTCGGAGGTGAGCAGTCCGGACACGTGATCTGGCTCGGAGACCACGTCACGGGCGACGGGCTCGCAGCCGCGCTTCTTCTCTGTCGCTCGCTGCAGGGCCGGCGGCTCAGCGAGGCGGCCTCCGCGCTCGAGCGCTACCCGCAGGCAAGGCGGGACGTGCGCGTGTCGAACCGCGAGCTTCCGCAGTCCGTTCTCGACGAGGTCGAACGCGTCTCTGCGGAGCTCGGCAAGCGGGGCAGAGTGCTCGTGCGGCCATCGGGCACGGAGCCGGTCGTTCGCGTCCTGGCAGAGGTGGAAAATGCGGCAGATGCAGAGACAATGTGTGCTAGCATCGCCGCGCTCGTGGAAAGAGAGCTCGGTTGAGCCCGACGGAGGGCGCTGCCGGGCTCTTTGGCGTTTCGAAGGGGAAAGCAGATGTGCGGAATCATCGGATATGTCGGATCGCG
>JBOHBA010000372.1:0-4904 GCA_050698095.1 Gaiellaceae bacterium | reverse complement strand
GCGCGGACTGGCGCACCCCTTCAAGCGCCGCCTCGTTCCACTTGAGAACGATGTTGTCCGAACCTGGGAAGCCGAGGGCTGCTGCCCCCTCGTGGCCACCGAGCAGTCCGAGCGCGGAGGTGCCTGCGACGAGGGCCGCCGCCCGGCCGACGAAGTCGCGACGGGTCAGACCGGGGAGGGCGTCCTGGGACGCCCTCCCCTCACCGATGTTCGGTCTCTCCGTGTTCATCACGACTCGAGGATCGCGATCCACCAGAAATCGGGGTTCCCGATCGGCTTCGTGATCTGGTCCGGTAGAAGCTCCGGGATGAGCTTCCCGTGCGGGGCGACGGCGAGGTGAACGTCGGCCGTCCGGGGCTCGAGAAGCATGCTTCCCGAGAACGACGTGCTGTCCGCCGAGACGTGCCCTTCGAGCGACAGGTTCGGCCCGCCTGCGACGTGCCCGGCGGCGTTGTACACGCCGCCCTGAGCGGGCGTCGCCGTGCCGATGTCGTTCCCGTCGCACGGCACGCTGCAGAGATCCGGGCGGTTGAAGACGAACACCCACAGCGTGTATGCCTCGGGGCTACCCTCAATCGCCGCAGGGAGAAACGCGTTGCCCGGCGGATACGTGTACGAGCCGGGGTCGGGCGTCGGCATCCGGAGCTTCACCGAGATTCCGTTGTCCGAGCGCTCGAGGGTTGCACCGTCGTCGGCGACGACCGGCCCTCCCGGCCCTTGGCCGAACACGTCCGCCGTCTGCGTGGTGACGCTCGCTGCTCCCGCAGCTGCGGCGACCGCCACCGCGGCGAGCGCCATGGCCGCGACGGCGAGCAGGTTGGTTCTGAGAGACGTCATGCCTCTTCCTCCTTCGTTGCCGGTTCGTCGGAGCCGACAGTCGACTCCGCACGTCGGTTCGCGACGAGGCTAGGAGGGCACGACTGCCGGGACTACGGTGGCGGCTGGCCACTTCGAGGCGGGCGGCAGGCGAGTCGAGAGGAGGGCTGCCACCCTGCCGCCCGGGTGCTGGGCCCCCCTTCCCGAGATCGGCCTGGCCTCGGCGCTCGTCCGCTCCGGTGCCTGCCTTTCGAGGTGTTCGACCTGAAAATGGAGGCGGGCACCGCCTCGCTCACGCGAGTGGTGCCCGCCTCGGTCTCTCGGCTCGTGAACGAATGTTTTGACCGTTGGGTCACGCCCGGAGCAACCTAGTCCAGCTGGATCACCTTGCATCCCGTCGTGTATGCCGGCGCCCCGCCGTGATACAGCGTCACGTTGCCGCCTATCGTGAGGCCGCGGAGGCCGAGCGCAGCCAAGAGCTCGGGAGCGAACACGACGTCCGCGTTGCCGTTCCCGGACGCGTTCGTGACGACGACGGCTACGGGAAGCACGAACTCGGGCGCGTCCGAGCACACGAGGCTCGACGTCCAGATCGAGATGACGACCTCGTACGACTGGTTGATCTCTGCGCCGTTCACCTGGTAGACATGGCGCGCGTAGACCTCGGGGCCGTCAGGGTGAATGACCTCGACGAATCCCTCCTTGAGCGGCTCATCGCCTACGGGCATGAGCGGGAAGTGCTGTGCCGGAGAGGGCGCCGCACTCGCCAGCGTCGCAAACGACGCTGTGACGAGACCCGCGGCGAGCACGACGAGAGCGCGCTGCGGCGCAAGCCTCATGCGTATCCAATTCATGGTTCGTCCTTTCCTCGCATGGATCCGACCGAGGCTAGGAATTCGCCCAACGCCGGGTCTACGGTGGCGGCCGGCAAGTGTGCGGGGAGGCTGCCATCCCGTCACACGGGTGCTGGGCCTCTTGACGGGGCTCGTTGCATGACGGACAACTTCCCGGAGCCCTCGAGGCGGGAGGTGATCACGCTGGAGCTATCGCACGTCGAGACGTCGAAGGAGTCCCTCGACCGGCTACGGGACGAGGTCGCCGAGCTGCGCGCATCACGGGAGCGGCTCGCCGTGGCCGCCGACGGCGACCGGCGCGGCATCGAGCGCGAGCTCCACGACGGTCTGCAGCAGCGCCTGGTCGCGCTCGCGGTCAACCTTCAGCTCGCGCGCGACCTGTTGGAGGACGATCCGACCGCCGCCAGGGAGCTGCTCGACGAGATGGGCGGTGATGTGCAGGGGGCGCTGGACGCAACGGCGAGCCTCGCGCAGCGGATCTACCCGCCTCTGCTCGCGGCTGGCGGGCTCGGCGCTGCGCTCCGCGCCGCGGCAGTCAGCACCGGCGTCCAGGCACGAATCGACGTCACGGGCCTCACGGCGTGCCCGCGCGAGGTCGCCGGGACGGTCTACTTTTGCTGTCTCGAGGTGCTCGAGCTCGTGGGCGAGGGGGCGCGCGTAGCGATCGAGGTGCGGGCTGCCGACGGCGCGCTGGTCTTAGAGGTCACTGCCGACCGGTCAGGGTCCGAGGGGTCGAGGCGCGAGGATGGTCTCGAGCGATCGATCGACCGCGTCGGGGCGCTCGGCGGTCGTCTCACGGTCGAATCCGAGCCGGGACCCGGAATCCGAGTAACGGGCTCTCTCCCTCTTGCGCGATGACGCTAGTTGGTCTCAGCCAGGTAGAGGATCACCGCGCGCACGCGCTTGTGGACCGCCGGCTCCCAGGTGAGCCCGAGCTTCAGGAAGATCGAGTGGATCACCTTCTCGACCGATCGCTCGGTCAGGAAGAGCGCCGCGGCGATCGCCGCGTTGTTCTTGCCCTCGGCCATCTCGCGCAGGACGTCACGCTCCCGCGGCGTCAGCTCGTTGAGCGGCGACTCCTCGACGCGGGACGTCTCCGCGACGAGAGCGTCGACCACCTTCGGGTCCATGACCGACCCACCCTCGGCGACGGTGCGGATCGCACCGGCGAGCTGGTCGATGTCCTTCACGCGCTCTTTCAGCAGGTACGCGCGCCCTTCGCTGCCGCCGTCGAGCAGCGCCAGCGCGTAGCTCGGGGTTGCGTACTGGCTGAGCACGACGATCCCGAGAGCGGGGTGCGTCTCGCGGAGCCGTGCGGCCGCCTGAATCCCCTCGTCGGTGCTACCGGGGGGCATGCGGATGTCCGTGACGACCACGTCCGGACCTTCCGCGTCAACCGCTGCGAGCAGCGAGTCGAGGTCGTCGCAGACGGCTGCCACCTCGAAGTCGTCCTGAGTCTCGAGCAGGCGCCTGACGCCCTCGCGCACGAGGTACTGGTCATCGGCGAGCACGAGCCGGATCGGCACGAGGAGAGGATACGGCGGTGACGTCCCGTTCTCCAGCGGGCGACGCGGAGCACCCACTGGTCCTGATCGTCGACGACTACGAGCAGAACAGGAAGCTGGCCCGTGACGTCCTGCACGCCGCAGGGTTCCGGACGCTGGAGGCCGGGAGCGGGGCGGAGGCGATCGCGCTCGCGGCGGCACATCTCCCGGACGTGATCCTCATGGACCTGCGCCTTCCGGACATGGACGGGGTGGACGCAGCGCGCAGGCTCGGCGACGACGCGCAGACGGCAGGGATACCCGTGGTTGCGCTCAGCTCCGTCCCGCTCACGGGCAACGGTGGCCGGCTCGTCGCGGCGAGGTTCGCCGGCTCCCTGGAGAAGCCGATCAGGGTCAGCGAGTTCCCCGAGCAGGTACGCCGCTACTGCGTCGGGGCCGAGGAGTGATCGCCCAGCGGTGTGCTAGCACCCCGCCGAACGGCCAGGGAGCACGGTAGGCACGTCGGTGCCTTCCTTCTAGAAAGGACTGGACGAATTCGTACCGACATGTGAATATCGTCACGTACTCGCTGCCGAGCGAGCCCGATACGGAAGGAGGCTCACGAGCAATGCGAAGGCTCTTCATCGCAGTCGCCGTGGCAAGCGCAGTGGCAGTAGGGGTCCTTGTTGGCGCGCTCGCCGCCTCGGGAGGATCGAGCGCGAGCTCGACGTCCGAGCTGCAGATGCAGCGCAACTCCGATCTCTGGGAGATCGACCAGCTCGAGAAGAAGTTCCACAGGGCAACCACCCGGGACGACCTCGACCTGATGATGAGCCTGTACGCGCCGAATGCGACGTTCACGATCCCCGGATCCACCCTGGTCGGCAAGGCCGAGATCCGCGAGTTCTGGCGCGTGTCGAAGTCGTTCGCGAACGAGTGGATATCCGACACGCCCGCCTACAAGGTCCGGATCACGCTCAACGGCGACCGCGGCACCCTCTACTTCCAGTGCCACTACGTCGACGCGAAGACGGGCAAGCTGGCCTCCGTCACGGCGGCGGACGTGGAGGTCGCGAGAATCGGCGGCCGCTGGCTGATCACGGGCCTGGGCGGAGCGTCCGCGACGCTCAGCCCGTAGCACGGTGGCACCAGCTCCGTCAACGTCGGAGCGAGCACCCCCGGTCGGCCTGCGCCGGCCGCCTGGCCTGGGTGAGAACGCTCTCGTCCGCGGCATCGGCCGCATTCCGGCCCCGATCCACACGAAGCTGCTCATCGCGTTCGTGGGTGTCGCCGTGGTTGCGCTCGCAGTCGGCCTCTTCGGGGTGCTCGTCCTCGCCCAGTCGAACGATCGCGTCGGGAGGCTCGGCGCGCTCCAGGTACGAGCCAATCTGTTCGCGAAGCTCGAGAGCGACACGAGGAGCATCCGCCTGCTCCTCAACCAGAACCCGGGGTCGGAGTTCTACAAGGCCAACCCTGAGATCCTCCCGATCGGTCGCGCACCGAACGACGTCGCGATCGACCAGGCGGTACGGAACGCGCTCCTCCGACTCGGCCCCGCAACCCAGGTGGAGAGCCTTGGCTTCGCGCCCGATCCGCGGGAGCGACGTGTCCTGCGCAAGATCCGCGCGACGACCGCGCGGTTCACGCTCATGATGGAGAGGATCATCGAGGCCGGCAGCGAGGGCGCGCCGGACGAGAGCCAGCGGAGGCGCCGCCGTGAGGCGAGCGGGCTCGCCGCCCACCTCTACCA
>JBOHBA010000371.1:0-7486 GCA_050698095.1 Gaiellaceae bacterium | reverse complement strand
CACGGCGCCGCCGAGGTCGTCGATCCGCGAGATCAGCTCACGCGCGCGCTGCTCGAGCTCCCCGGTGAGCGCTTCGACGAAGAACGAGCCGCCGAGCGGATCCGCGGTATCGATCGTCCCCGCCTCGGCTGCGAGGATCTGCTGCGTGCGGAGCGCGATGGTCGCGGCATGCTCGGTCGGGAGCGCCAGCGCCTCGTCGAACGAGTTGGTGTGGATCGACTGCGCTCCACCGCAGACGGCCGAGAGCGCCTGGATGGCAACCCGCACGATGTTGTTCTCGGGCTGCTGCGCCGTGAGCGTCGAACCACCGGTCTGGGCGTGGAACCGGAGCGCGAGCGCACGCGGATTGGTCGCGCCGAACCGGTCTCGCATGATCTCCGCCCACAGCCGACGTGCCGCCCTGAACTTTGCGACCTCCTGGAAGAAGTGGTTGTGCGCGTTGAAGAAGAAGGAGAGGCGCTCGCCGAAGTCGTCGGGCGAGAGGCCGGCTGCGACCGCCGCCTCGCAGTAGGCGATGCCGTTCGCGAGCGTGAACGCGAGCTCCTGCGCCGCGCTCGCGCCGGCCTCGCGGATGTGGTACCCGGAGATCGAGATCGTGTTCCACTCCGGGAGCCGCTCGGCGCAGTATGCGAAGAGATCGGTCGCGAGCCGCATCGACGGCCGCGGCGGGAAGATGTAGTTCCCGCGGGCGACGTACTCCTTGAGCACGTCGTTCTGGACCGTTCCTCGCAGCTTCGCGCCCGGCACTCCCTGTGCCTCGGCGACGAGCTCGTAGAGAAGGAGCAGTAGCGCGGCGGGAGCGTTGATGGTCATCGAGGTCGAGACCTCGCCGAGTGGGATTCCCTCGAGGAGCGCCTCCATGTCGGCGAGAGAGTCGATCGCGACTCCCGTGCGCCCGACCTCGCCGGCGGCGAGCGGGTCGTCCGAGTCGTAGCCGAGCTGCGTCGGCAGGTCGAACGCGATCGAAAGCCCGGTCTGACCCCGCTCGAGGAGGTACCGGAAGCGCGCGCTCGTCTCCTCGGCCGAGCCGTAGCCCGCGTATTGGCGAATCGTCCACGGACGCCCCCGGTACATGGTCGGGTACGGCCCGCGTGTGTACGGGAACTCGCCTGGGAGCCCGAGCTCCCGGCGCGGGAGGTCGTCCGCCGTGTAGACGGGCTTGACCTCGATGCCGGAGTCGGTCAGCCGGCGGTCGGTCTGTTCCACCGGTCCATCGTACGGGCCGCCCGCGTCAAAGCACGCCGCCGGCTCGCTGAATGGCGTCGAGGGCGATGCGTCGACCCGTTTCGATGTGCGTGCGGATTGCCCGCGCGGCGGCTTCCCGGTCTCCTGCGGCGAACGCTTCGACGATCCGTCTGTGCTCGGTGACGAGGTTCGCGTGCCCCTCCACGCGGCCGGCGCGTATCACCTGCATCATCAGGTTCACGGAGAGCTCTCGGTAGACGCTCGAGAGGAGCGCGTTTCCGGCGAGGTCGATCTGATACTCGTGGAAGGCGGCGTTCGCCGAGTCCCATTGCTCGTGTGAGATCGCCGCCGCTGTGCCCTCGAGCAGGGTCGCGAACGCCTCGAGGGCCGCACGCTCCAGAGTGCCGACGGTTCGGTCGGCGGCGAGCAGCTCGAGTGCGAGCCGCACGTCGTATCCCTCCGCGACCGCCTGTGCGGTAACCGGCGTGACGTAGTAGCCGCGACGCGGCCGCACGGTCAGCAGGCCTTCGGCGACGAGCCGGGTGAGCGCGTGATGCACCGGGCTCCGGGAGACGCCGAGCTCGCGCGCGAGAGCATGGAGGCTCAGCTTCGCTCCCGGCGGGTGCTGCCGCGTCAGAACCCGGGCGCGCAGCTCGTCGTACACCTGCTCGTTCAGGTTTATCCCGCTGAGCGCGATTGCCACGTGCGGGACCTAACAGGTCGCGGGCCGCGAGGCAACCGACGGATACCCTCCGTTCGTGAAGGTGCAGGTACGGCTGTTTGCGGCGCTGCGCGAGCGCGCCGGGTCCGGGTCCGTCGACGTCGTGCTGGCGGACGGCGCGACAGTGGCGGACGTCTGGGCCCTGCTCGGCCTGGGTGACGAGCCGCCGGGACTGCTCTACGCGGTCAACCGCACGTATGCGGATCGCGGCGAGCGGCTATCGGACGGTGACGAGATCGCGGTCATCCCACCGGTGTCGGGCGGCGGCGAAGGTCGATTCAGGCTTTCCGAGGAACCGCTTTCGGTGGAGGCCGCCGTGGACCGGGTGAGGACCCCCGAGGCCGGCGGAATCGCGACGTTCGTAGGGACGACACGAGCGCACTCGCGCGGACGCGAGGTCCTCCACCTCGACTACGAGGCGTACGAGGGAATGGCCGAGCAGGTGATGTCCGATCTGGCCGCAGAGCTCCAGCGCCGGCATGAGCTCTGCGCGATCGCGATCCACCACCGGGTCGGCCGCGTCGAGATCGGCGAGATGAGCGTCGTCATCGCCGTCTCTGCCCCACATCGTGCGGCGGCGCTCGCGGCGTGCCAGGAGGCGATCGATCGATTGAAGGTGTCCGTGCCTTTGTGGAAGAAAGAGGCGTACGTGGGTGGAGAGGAATGGATCGGCCAAGGATCTTGATCTTGGTGCTCGCATGCGCTATCGCCGGTTGCGCAGGCTGCAGCTCGAACGATGAACCTGTCAGACGGGTGTTGGCCTACACCAAAGAGTTCCCTGGCGACCGCGCGGCTGAAGTCTGGACTGCGCAGGTTGACGGGAGCGACGGTCACCGACTCGTTCGCGGGTTCCGTCCCTCCGTCTCCCCCGATGGGAGCTGGGTCGCGTACTTGCGCTGCAGCGATCGCGATCCTTACTGCAATTTCTACGACCTCTACGTCGTCGCGAGCGACGGAGGCACCACGAAGCTACTCGCGAAGCAGGCCTACTCACCGACGTGGTCCGGCGACTCGGATCGTGTCCTCGCGTATCGCGAGAGCTCGGGTGTCAACGGGGTTCTTCTGAGCATCGATGTCGACCGGGGCCGACAGCTGGAGCTTGCGCGCGGATCGTTGTACGGCTGGAGCTTCTCGCCGTCCGGAGACCACGTCGTCTACGGACGCGGCGGTGCTCTTTGCGAATTGTGCAGGTGGGGACAGCGAGTGGATCTCTACGTAGTCGACTCCGGTGGTGGCGAGGCGCGGCGCCTCACATCCGACGGTCGCAGCGGTTTCCCTGTGTGGGGACCTCGGTTGATCGCCTTCTCGCTCGGACGTCCGTATCGAGGTTGGGGCAGAGACGAAGTTTGGCTCGTTGATCCGAGCGGTGCCAACCGACGTACCCTTACAGGGCCGATCCCGAAAGATCTTCTCCTGCACAGCGTCACAGGCATGAGACCGATCGCGTGGTCGGACGATGGTCATCATCTCCTAGCTGCACTGCTGGACGAGTTCGGCGGAACACCGTATGCGGTAGATCCGGAGACGGGGGCAATCCGAGAAGTCGGAAACTACGATCTTTGCCCGTACCCGAAGGGGCTGTCGCACGATGGCCTGATTGTGCTCGTCGAGGACGGTTGTGGATTTACCAGTAATCGCGAGCTCCGGGTCTCAGTCGTCCCATATCAGGGCGGTCGGGCACGGCTCATCGCAGCGGGTGCGAGTTCGCCGAGCTGGAACCGATGAGTCTTTCGTGACCAACCAGCCTGATCCACGATTCGATCCTGTCGACGCGCCCGAGCCGCCGAGCTTCCCGGATCCCGAGGCTTCGGCTGGCGGCGCGCGCGGCTACGAACCGGTGCACCCCCGCTTCGGCCTCGGCGGCCTGCTCCGCAGGCTCGCGGCTCCGATCATCGCCCTCGGCTTCCTCGTGCTCAAGTACGGCGCGCTCTTGCTCAAGCTCAAGGTCGTCACGACCGCGGCCTCGATGTTGGTGTCGATCGCGGCGTACGCATGGATCTGGGGTCTCCCGTTCGCGGTCGGTTTCGTCGTCCTGATCTTCGTCCACGAGCTCGGGCACGTCATCGAGCTCCGCCGGCAGGGCGTACCGGCGAGCGCGCCGCTGTTCATCCCGTTTCTCGGCGCCGTGATCGGAATGAAGCAGCTTCCCGATGACGCCTGGAAAGAAGCTCGCGTCGCCCTCGCCGGACCGATTCTCGGCTCGATCGGGGCGGCAGGGTTCTGGATTGCCGGAGAGGCGGCCAACTCCGACATCCTGATCGGGCTTGCCTTCGTCGGCTTCTTCCTCAACCTCTTCAACCTGATCCCGATCGTCCCCCTGGACGGAGGTCGGGCCGCTGCCGCACTTCACCCCGGGATCTGGTTCGCAGGCCTTGCGTTGATGGTCGGCCTCCTCATCGTCAGCCCGAACCCGATCCTGATCCTCATCGTCATCCTGGGCGGGCTCGACCTGTGGCGACGCTGGCGCGAGCGCGGCGAGAACGCCGAGTACTACCGCCTGTCCAGTGGGAAGCGGCTCGCGGTGGCGGTGGTCTACATCGGCCTCATCGGCGTCCTCGCACTCGCTGTGACGGGCACGTATGTCGAGCGCGATCTGTGAGCGTCGGTGACGGCCAGCTCGACCGCCGGGTGTTGCGCCGCAGCCACGAGACGCTCGCGGCCGATGTCTCGCTGATCGCGTCCGAGTTCCTCGCCGGCTTTCAGCTCGTCCAGGAGATCGACCGGCCCGCGGTCTCGATCTTCGGCTCGGCGCGAGTCGGCGAGGATTCGACGACGTACGAGAGCGCGCGGGCGACTGGCAAGGCGTTCGCCGAGGCCGGCTTTGCGGTCGTCACGGGCGGCGGTCCAGGCGTGATGGCCGCAGCGAACCGCGGCTGCAAGGAGGCCGGAGGCCTGTCTGTCGGCTTCGGCATCGACCTTCCGCACGAGCAGGGGATGAACCAGTGGTGCGATCTCGTGCTGACGTTCGACCACTTCCACGTTCGCAAGGTGATGTTCGTGAAGGCCGCGGAAGGCTTTGTCAACTTCCCCGGAGGATTCGGGACGCAGGACGAGCTCTGGGAGGCTCTGACGCTCATCCAGACCGGCAAGATCGGCAACTTCCCTGTTGTTCTCTTCGACTCCGACTACTGGTCCGAGCTCCTCGACTGGGTCCGCGGCGAGATGCTCGCCGACGGTCTGATCTCGCCAGGGGACCTCGACCTGCTCATGCTCACGGACGATCCGAATGAGGCAGTCAGGCTCGTCGTCTCGCACTACGACCGTCGCGTTGCGGAGGGATCGGCGTGACGCTCGACGACGCGGTTCGCCGCATCAGGGAGGCCACTGGCCTCGAGCCTCGAGTCGGCGTCGTGCTCGGCAGCGGGCTCGGCGGGCTTGCCGACGCGCTCGAGAACCGGGTGGAGATCTCATACGCCGACATCCCGGGCTGGCCTGTCTCGACCGCCGTCGGCCACGCGGGAGTGCTCGTGCTCGGGGAGGTCGACGGCGTCCCGGTCGCGCTCATGCGCGGCCGCGCACACCTCTACGAGGGCGTCGGCGCCGACCGGGCCGTGTTCGGCGTCCGGGTTCTCGGCCGCCTGGGCGTGCGGACGCTCGTCGTCACCAACGCAGCGGGCGCGATCAACGAGGCGTTCCGTCCGGGAATGCTCGTCCTCATCTCGGATCACGAGAACCTTCAAGGCGCATCGCCGCTTGTCGGGCCTAACGACGACGAGCTCGGCCCGCGCTTTCCGGACATGAGCGATGCCTACGACCCCGAGCTGCGGCGCTCGGCGCACGTGGCCGCGGCGAGACTCGGCATCGACCTTCGTGACGGGGTGTACGCCGCCTGGCTCGGCCCGCAGTTCGAGACCCCGGCCGAGATTCGGTTCATGCGTGCGGCCGGATGCGATCTCGCCGGGATGTCGACCGTGCCCGAGGTGATCACCGCGAGGCACATGGGCATTCGCTGTCTCGGCATTTCGGTCGTCACGAACATGGCAGCCGGCGTTCTGCCCGAGAAGATCGACCACGAAGCGGTGCTCGAAGTCGGCGGCAGGGCTGCAGGCTCGCTGACCGCCCTCCTCCGCGAGCTCGTTCCTACACTTTCCGCGTGAAGCTTCGCGATCTGCCCTCGGTCGACGAGCTGCTGCGGGACGAGCGGCTGCAGGGCGAGCCGCACGAGCTTGCGGTTGCGGCGGCCCGGGCTGTACTCGATCGAGCGCGCGACCAGATCCGTGACGGCTCGTCTCCGGAACCGCTGGTCGACGCCGTGCTCGAGGAGCTCGCCGGCTCACGGCGGCCGTCGCTTCGACGCGTGGTGAACGCCACTGGAGTCCTCGTGCACACGAACCTCGGGCGCGCGCCTCTCGCGGAGGCTGCATTGGGGCGCGTCTTGGAGGTCGGGCGCGGCTACTCCAACCTCGAATACGACCTCGCGCGCGGCGAGCGCGGGTCGCGGCAGGACCATCTCGAGTCGCTGCTGCGGCGGCTGACCGGGTGCGAGGCCGCGCTCGTCGTCAACAACAACGCGGGCGCGGTGCTGCTCGCTCTCGCCGCTCTGGCGGAGAGCCGTGAGGTGGTCGTCTCGCGGGGCGAGCTGATCGAGATCGGTGACGGCTTTCGCATCCCCGAGGTTCTCGCTCGCTCGGGCGCCCGCCTCGTCGAGGTCGGGACCACGAATCGCACACGAGCCGCGGACTACGAGCGCGCGATCGGGCCGGAGACGGCGCTGCTGTTGAGGGTCCATCAGTCGAACTTCAGACTGGTCGGCTTCACGGAGCGACCGGAACTCGAGGAATTAGGCCGAATCGCGCAGCGAGTCGGCCTGCCGCTGGTCGACGACCTCGGCTCGGGCGCGCTGACCTCTCTCGGAGACGAGCCGACTCCGGCCGAGAGCCTCCGCGCCGGCGCCGATCTCGTGTGCTTCTCGGGCGACAAGCTCCTCGGCGGGCCGCAGGCCGGGGTCGTGGTGGGTCGTGCCGACCTCGTCGAGAAGTTGCGAAGACATCCGCTGCAGCGGGCGCTGCGCGCCGACAAGCTCACGCTCGCCGCGCTCGAGGGCACTCTCGCTCTGGCTCTCGATCCAGGGACGCGAGACGAGATTCCCGTTCTCCGCATGCTCCACGAGCCGCTCGAAGCGGTTCGTGCGCGGGCAGAGCGGCTCGCCGAGCTTGTCGGCGGCGATGTGGAGGACACCGTCGCCAGGGTCGGCGGCGGCGCGCTACCGCTCGCCGAGCTTCCGAGCGTTGCCTGCGCCGTCGAAGAAGCGCTGGCCGAGCGTCTCCGCCACGGTGAGCCTCCCGTGATCGCCGTCATCCGGGACGGCCGCACGCTCCTCGACTGTCGCACACTGACGGACGCGGAGATCGACGAGGTCGCGGCTGCGGTTGCGATCGCCCGAGCCTGAATCGTGCCGCTGACCGTCGGCACGGCGGGGCATATCGACCACGGGAAGACGTGGCTCGTTCGGGCGCTGACCGGGAGGGACACGGATCGTCTTCCCGAGGAGCAGCGGCGCGGGATCTCGATCGACCTCGGCTACGCGCCGCTCGAGCTCCCGGACGGGCGTCTGCTCTCACTCGTCGACGTGCCGGGGCA
>JBOHBA010000370.1:0-4802 GCA_050698095.1 Gaiellaceae bacterium | reverse complement strand
GGGCGTGACGCCCATCGTCCATGGGAGCTGGGGGGGCGACCCCATCGAGCTCCCCGGTGATGCGCGCCAGGTGCTCGACCCCGCGCAGCTGCCCGCGCTCGCCGAGCGGGTCGGCCACGATGTCGTCACGAGCGACGGGACGACGCTGCTGGGTGCCGACGACAAGGCGGGGATCGCCGAGATCATGGCCGCCGTCGCGTACCTCGCCCGGCACCCGGAGCGGCCTCGGGCGCCGGTCCGAGTCGCTTTCACCGTGGACGAGGAGGTGGGGCGCGGTGCGGAGGGCTTCGACCTCGGGTCCTTCGGAGCCGAGGTCGCGTACACGCTGGACGGCTCCGATCTGGGCGACCTCGATGTCGAGACGTTCTCCGCCCGCTCGCTACGCGTGACGATTCGCGGGCTCTCTGTGCATCCGGGGTCGGCGAAGGGGAAGCTGGTGAACGCCGTCAAGCTCGCCGCCGAGCTCGTCGCGTCGCTCCCGAGCGACCGGCTCTCCCCCGAGACCACCGAGCACCGCGAAGGTTACGTCCATCCTCATCAGATCAGCGGGAACACCGAGGAGGCGATCGTGGACTTCATCGCGCGCGACCACGACGACGAGCGCCTCGAGGAGCATATGAGCCTCCTGCGTGAGCTCGCTCATCGGGTCGTGGAGCGCGAGCCGCGAGCACACGTCGACATCGAGGAGCGCAGCTCGTACAACAACATGCGCCCGTTCATCGAGGAGAACCCACGTGTCGTCGACGCGGCGCTCGAGGCGATCCGCCGTGCGGGCGTCGAGCCGAGGCTGGCGATCACCCGCGGCGGGACGGACGGCGCCGTGCTCTCGGCGCTGGGTCTGCCGACCCCGAATCTCTTTACGGGGGGCCAGGAGTACCACTCGGTGCGCGAGTGGGCGAGCGTGCAGGACATGGCCGCAGCGGCCGCGACGATCGTCGAGCTCGCAAGCGTCTGGGCCGAGACGGCGTGAGTATCAGGGGGTCTGGCTTCAGCCAGATCCCTGCCGTGGCTACCCTGGCCGCATGCCGCGACTGGTCGGGATCAATCATCTCGCGGTCGAGGTCGGCGATATCGACGATGCGATTGCGCTCTTCGAGGGGATCTTCGACGACGTCCAGCTCCGTGGTCGCGTGGGGAACATGGCCTTCCTGGACCTGGGCGATCAGTTCATCGCGCTCGAGCGTGTCGCGCGGCCGGTCTCAGCCGGGCACATCGGGCTCGTCGTCGACGACCAGGCGGACGCAATCCGTCGCGCACGCGAGGCAGGCGTCGAGATGGTCGGCAGCCACGAGTTCCGCGACCCCTGGGGCAACCGGTGGCAGATTGTCGACTACCGCGAGATCCAATTCACGAAGGCACCGCGAGTCCTCGAGGGCATGGGGCTCGCCGGGCTCGAGAAGTCCGCGCGCGCACTCGCCGAGCTGCGCGCCAAGGGCCTCGCGGACTGATGCGTCAGGCGGACGCGGTGTCGTGCACGCCGCACCCGAGCCACTCGTGGCCGAAGCGGCGCATCTCGTGCACGATGGGGAGAAGCGCGCGCCCCTTCTCCGTCAGCGCGTACTCGACGCGCGGCGGCGACTCCGGGTAACTCTGACGCTCGACGATCTCCTCCGTCTCGAGCCAGCGCAGACGCTCGGCCAGCGTTCGGGGGCTGATTCCCGCACAGGAGCGCTCGAGCTCCGTGAATCGCCGCGGCCCCTCGGAGAGATCGTGGACGAGGAGAACCGTCCACTTGGAGCCGACGATCTCGGCAGCGCCGGCGACCGAGCAGGTCGGCGCAGCATGGATGGGGAGCATCGTGCGGGTGACCACGATCTGATTGTACGGGCGACGCGAGATCGAGTCAGACAGGATTCCGTGCGGTGTAGATCGACGTAAGCAGCGTTCGCTCGACATGACCTCCGAAATCGTGCTCTGCGATGTGCGCCACACCGTCGAGAATCTCATCTCGCCGTTCCTTCGCGAGTCGGGCAATCGGTGAGAACGTCGCGTAGAGCGCGCGAATCCCGCTCGTGTCCCAGCTCGCACCCCAGGTGACGACCTCGTGCTCGGCGTCACGCAGGCCGGCTGCCTCGAGCGCGGCGAACCTGGCTTCCGTGTCGAGCGGATGCCGGGTCGGTCGTCCTTCCGCGCCCGAGGAAGGGCTCGCGTCGAGGCCGTCGAGCAGCGGTGACGTGGCCGCGATGAACGCATCCTGCTCTCCGGGCACTCCGAAGAGGGTCCACCACATGGCCAACCAGCCGCCCGGTCGGAGCGCCGACTGCAGTGTGTCGAGCCCGCGGGCTTCCTCGACCCAGTGGAACGATGACGCCGCCACGGCGAGATCGAAGGTGTCCGCGACGAGCTCCGCGTCCTCGAGTGCCACCTCGCGCACGTCGATGAGGTCGGCGTGCGAGCGTCGGAGATAGGCGGCGAGCGCGGGATCGGGCTCCAGCGCGACGAGCGGACTCGCTCCGAGATCGAGCAGTCGGCGCGTTGCCTGGCCCGTTCCGGGGCCGACCTCGAGGGCGTGCGTGCCTATGCGCAGGCCGCAGCGCGTGACGAGCAGCTCGTACACGCGCTCGGCATGTCCAGGTCTCGCCCTATCGTACGCGGCTGGATCGGCGCCGAAGAGTCGTCGACCTTCCCTTCGGTCGATTTGCGGCACCAGTTAGTCCCAGGGCGGGGGGTTGTGTACCCAGCGTCCGCCGACCATCGTCGCGACGACCTCGACCGACTCGAGCTCGTCCGGCGGACACTCGAGCGGATCGCGCGAGAGGACGACGAGATCGGCGAGATAGCCGGGCAGCAGCTTTCCGCGGCGGCGCTCGTCGCCCGAGAGCCAGGCGGGGTTCACCGTGCTCGCGATAAGTGCCTCCTCGATGGTCAGACGCTCGTCGGGATGCCATGCGGGCCGCTCGTCGATCGTGCGGAGGACCCCTGCCCGGATTCCGCCAAGCGGATCGAGCTCCTCGACGGGAGCGTCCGATCCGTTCGCGACGAGCGCGCCCGACTCCCAGAGCGAGCCGAAGGCGTACGCGTTCTCGGAGCGATCGGCCCAGAAACGATCGGCCAGGTCGCGATCCGAGGGCGCATGACTGAACTGGACGGAGCAGGCGACTCCGAGCGCCGCGAAGCGGCGGACGTCCTCGGGCGCGAGGCATTGCGCATGCTCGATGCGCTGCCGCAAACCGAGCGGCGCCCATTCGTCGCGCGTTGACTCGAACGCGTCGAGCGCCTCTCGGTTCGCGCGGTCGCCGATCGCGTGCACGCCGAGGGGCCAACCCGCTCGAGCGCCGGCTCGAATGATCTCGGCGAGCTCCTCGCCGCTCGTGATCACGACGCCCGAGCCGTCGAGCATCCACGCGGTCTGCGAGCCGAGCGTCCCGTCCATGAACGCCTTCAGGTAGCCGATCCGCAGGAAGTCGTCGCCGATGCCTGAGTGGATGCCCAGAGCTTCGAGCTCGGGCAGGCGCTCGTACGGCACGGATTGCCAGACGCGGAGTGTGAGCCCGTCCCGCTCCCTCGCGCGCTGGAAGATCTCGGGCGCGCCGAGCCAACCGTCCTTGTCGTGAATCGCGACGACGCCGCGGCTGGCGGCGACGCGCAGTCCGACGCGCGTGGCGTCGACGAACTCGTCCTGCGACGGCATCGCGAAACGCGCGCGGAACTGCCAGGCGGACTCGTCGCGCAGGACTCCGGTCGGCACGCCGTTCGCGTCGCGCTCGACCACGCCTCCGTCGACCTGGAGATCGCGGTCCGCGCGCGCGAGCGCGGCCGAGTTGAGCCAGAGCGAGTGGTAGTCCTTGGAGAAGAGCAGCGCCGGAGCGTCGCCGGTCACCTCGTCGAGGTCCTCCTTGGTCGGCTCGGTCTCCCATTCGGCCGAGCGCCAGCCCGTCCCGCGGATCCACGCGCCGTGCCGTGGATGGCTGCGAACGCGCTCGAGCGCCTCGGCGAGCCCCGACACGCCTTCGAGGCGCACGTCGCGCTGCGCGAGTGACCAGGTGGGGAAGTGAACGTGCGAGTCCGTGAATCCGGGAACGACGCAGCGCCCGCCGAGGTCGACGACGTCCGGAGTCGGGAGAGCCGTCTCGTGCGTCCCGACGCCGCCCGCGATGCGATCGCCTGCGATCGCCAGCGCCCGTGCGACAGGCAGAGACGGGTCCATCGTGCGCACGACGCCGTTCTCGAGGATCATTCCGCGGCGACTGTATCCACGAAGAGAGGAGTCGAGATGATCGATCACACAGCCGTGAACGTCAGCGATCAGGAAGCCGCGAAAGCCTTCTACTCGAGCGCGCTCGAGCCGCTCGGCTATTCGCTCGCGTTCGAGTTCGCAGAGTTCATGGGTTTCGCCGATGCCAACGGGATGGACCTCGGCGTCGTCCGTCGCGATCCCGTGGGTGGTGCCCACGTCGCCTTCAAGTGCGACGACCATGCGACCGTGAACGCCTTCTACGAAGCTGCGATCGCAGCGGGCGCGAAGGACAACGGCCCGCCGGGGCTGCGCCCTCACTATCACGAGCACTACTACGGGGCGTTCGTTCTCGACGCCGACGGCAACAACATCGAGGCCGTCTGCCAGAAGCCCGCGTAGGGCGAGATATATCTCGCCCCTACAATCCGGCGCGTGCGCTGGGAGCCGCTGACCTCCGAGCAGCTCGAGATTCGCGAGCTCGTGCGCACGCTTGCCCGCGAGCGGATCGCGCCGCGCGCGGCCGGGATCGACGCCTCGCACGAGTTCCCCTGGGACGTCGTCGAGCTCTACCGCGAGCACGAGATCTTCGGGCTCTTCTACGACGAGCGGTACGGTGGCGCCGGGC
>JBOHBA010000369.1:0-6946 GCA_050698095.1 Gaiellaceae bacterium | reverse complement strand
TAGGCTCGCGCGGTGCCGCCGCAGCCGATCTCCTTCGCGCGCGGCGCTCCTGCGCCTGAGCTCATCCCTGCGGCGGACCTCGCCGAGTGCGTCTATACGGTCGCGCAGCGCGAGGGCGCGAAGGTCTTCGCCTACGGGTCAGGCGGGGGATACCTACCCTTGCGGGAGTGGCTCGCGGTGCGGAACGACGTTCAGGCGGCGCGTGTCGTGCTCACGGTCGGCGGGCTCCAGGGAATCGCGTTCTACGCTGCGGAGCAACTCGCGCGCCGACCCGGTCGCGTCCTCGTGGAGGCGCCCACCTACGACCGTCCACTGAAGATCCTCGCTCGCGAGGGCGCCGAGATCGTGGCACTCCGGATGGACGAGGAAGGTCTCGAGCCGGAGGCGCTCGAGGCCGAGCTCCACAGCCGGTCCGACCGGCCGTCGTTCCTTTACACGATCCCGACGTTCCAGAATCCGAGCGGCCGATCGCTCTCCGTCGAGCGCCGGCGTCGTATCGTCGAGATCGTCCGAACGCACGGCCTCGCGGTGCTCGAGGACGACCCGTACGGGCTCGTCCGCTTCGAGGGCGAGGCTCCCCCGAGCCTGCACGAGCTCGAGGGTGGTGAGCTCGTCACGTATACGTCGTCGTTTTCGAAGACTGCGGCCCCTGGTCTCCGCGTCGGATATTTCGTGCTTCCCTCCGACACTGCGGCAGCCTTCGAAGAGCGCGCCGTGTCGACCTACATCTCACCGCCGTTTCTCGCGCAGGCGACGATCTCGGAGTTCATCGAGCGCGGCCTCTTCGAGCCGAACCTCGTGCGCGTGCGTGCCGAGTTGCGTGCGCGGCGCGACGCGATGCTGGGCGCGCTCGAGGAGAGCTTTCCCCGCGGGTCGTCGTGGAGTCGGCCGGAGGGTGGCTATTTCGTCTGGCTCGAGCTGCCGGATGGGACGACCACGGACGAGCTGGTCGCCGGCGCCGAGGGCCAGGGGGTCGCGTTCGTGCGAGGCGCGGACTTCTTTCCGCGCGGGTCGGGGCACGGCGCGAACTCGGCGCGGCTCGCATTCAGCTACGAGACGCCGGAGCGGATCGCCGAAGGGATCGAGCGTCTGGCTTCGCTACTGCGCTAGCGCCTTGCGCTTGCGGCGATCGCGAAGCTGCTCGAAGAGATAGCCCGCGGTGAAGCCGATTCCCACGCAGAGCAGGATCAGCACGAGGAGCGATATACGGGTCGAGAAGAAGACGAAGCTGACCTCGACCTGTTCTCGGTTGAGGACGACTATGAGGATCGCATAGACCGCGAGCGCGCCGAACACGATCAGCCTCCACGGCGTGTCCCGCTGCGGCGTCGCTTGCACGCCCTGAGTCTACGCTGCGTGCCCGACTGCGACCGGAGTCAGGGGTCGCGGGATGAGCCGCGGCTGGCGCGGCGGGGTCAGCGAGCCGGCGGTTGCCACGCGAAAGGTGGGACACGGGGTGTTGCCGGCGAGCGCGCACAGCCCCTCCCGACGGAAGTAGCAGTCGTCGCAGGTGACCTCGGTTCTCTTTTTTTTCGCCATATCGTCTGGAGGTCGCCCCTCGTCGACCAGCCAGCATTCTCGCGACCGGGTCCGAAGGAGACAACCCCCTTCCGGACGAAACAACCGCAAATTGCGTCTGTTGTCAGAGGCGACGAAGTGCCTGCAAAATCAGCATTTCAGAGCTGACGTTGTCAACGTCAGCAACGCTTGTTGAAAACTCTCAACAGGGATGACGGTGAGCCCATTCGCATTCTCCTGCGCTCCGTCGGCGTTCTTGCCCACGGGCACGACGAAGAAATCCACATCCGCGCGGCGGGCTCCGATCGTCTTCTGCTTGATGCCGCCGACCGGGAGGACCGTGCCGTCCAGGGCGAGCTCACCGGTCGCGGCGATCCTGCAGCCGTGCGTCACGTCGCGCCCCAGCTTGCGCGCGATCTCGAGGGCGAACGGGAGGCCGGCAGACGGACCGCCGACGCGGCCGAGGTCGATGTCGACCTCGAACGGCAGCTCGATGTCCGCTTCCTGGTCGACGGTGATCCCGACGATCGGCCGCTCGGGATCGTCGGGGCTCGGAACCGTTCGTACGGTCAACTCGACGGCCTTTCCGGAGCGGCGTACCGTCAGCCGAACGTCGTCGCCGGGGTCTCGCCGCCCGATTTCACGACGCAGCTCTGCCGGAGTCCGCACAGGGGCGTCGTCGACTGCGACGATGACGTCGCCGGGTTCGATCTTCGCAGCGGCGGGGGCATCCGACGCGACGCCGATCACGAGCGCCCCGCGCGGTCGCGCGATCACGTCGTATCCGAGCGCTCGGAGCGCGACGACAGACGCGATCCGCTCCGACCGGGCCATGTCCGCGGCGTTCTGCCGGTCTCGCTCCTCGTCGGTCGTGCCGGGCGGTAGCAGCGCCTCTTCCGGGAGCGCCGTGGATCCCTCGGGACGCGTGAACGGAAGCAGCTGCTCCAGGTAGCGGATTCTGCGAACGTAGAGATCGACGTAGTAGACGTCGCCCGCGTTTTCCGGGCGGCTGCCCTCGACGACGACCTTGTCTGCGAGTGGCTTGGCCCGGTCCGGCGTGAGGATGAAGTCGCCCGCCGGAAGAGACCAGAGCACGACGGTCGCCACCACGCCGAGCGCGCCGAACACGAGGGCGGCGATAGAGAGGCGCTTCACGTGAGAGCTAGAGTCCGCGCGTCAGCGCGCCGTCGACGAAGATCACGGCGCCCGAGATGTACGACGCGCGCTCGGAGCAGAGAAACGCCGCGACGTCGCCGACCTCGCGGGTCGTGCCGAGCCGGTGCAGCGGAATCGTCTGGAGGTCGGCTTCCGTGGGGCCGTCCGGGTAGACCTCGCGAACTCTGTCCGTGTCGATCCGCCCCGGTGCGATCGAGTTCACGGTGATGCCATTCGGCCCCAGCTCGCGGGCCAGCGACTTCGCCCAGCCGATGACACCCGGACGGATGGCGTTCGAGAGCACGAGGTTGTCGATCGGCTCTCGAACGGTGCTCGAGGTCACGTTGACGATGCGGCCGGCGGTGCTCTGCTCGAGATAGCGCAGACAGAGCCCCGTCAGGCGGACGACGGACCCGAGGAGGAGCTGCGACGCAGCCTCGACGAGTTCCGGTGTGAGCGCCGCTGCCGTGGAGCGCGGCGGCCCGCCCGAGTTGTTCACGACGATGTCGATCCCGCCGTACGAGTCGACGGCCGCTTGCACGAGCCTGCCGATGTCGTCGGCGTTCGTCACGTCTCCCGCGACCGCGAGCCCGCCGAGACGCTCCGCCTCGCGTTCGAGGACGTCGCGACGGCGAGCGAACATGACGACGTTGGCGCCCTCGCCGGCGAGCGACTCCGCGATCCCCAGACCGATTCCCGACGACGCGCCGCAGACGATCGCCGTCTTGCCCTGAAGCTGAAGGTCCATAGTCGTCGGGGCGAGATGTATCTCGCCCCTACTTCCTTCTCAGGACAGAGACGACGTCCCGGACGGCCGCCGCGGACGCGCGCAGCATCTTCTTCTCCTCGGGCGTGAGACGGAGCTTGACGATCTCCTCGACGCCCGCCGCGCCGAGCTTTGTCGGGACACCCATGTAGAGGCCGTGGATCCCGTACTCGCCCTCGAGGTACGCCGTGCAGGGGAGCACGCGCTTCTCGTCGAGGCAGATCGAATCGACCATCTGCGCGGCTGCCGCGCCGGGCGCGTACCACGCCGACGTGCCGAGAAGGCTCACGAGCTCGCCGCCTCCGACCTTCGTCCGCTCGACGAGCTTGCGGATCCGAGCCTTCGGCATGAGCTCGGGAAGCGGCACACCGCCCACGTTCGTCGCCGACACGACCGGGACCATCTGGTCGCCGTGACCGCCGAGCACGACGGCGGTGACGTCCTTCACCGAGACGTCGAGCTCATGTGAGATGAACGTCGCGAAGCGCGCCGTGTCGAGGATGCCCGCCATGCCCACGACGCGGTTCTTCTTGAAGCGTGATGCCGCCTTCGCCACGTGGCACATCGCGTCGAGGGGGTTGGAGACGACGACGAGAATCGCGCCGGGAGAGTGGCGTACGGCCTCCTTCGTCACCGCCGAGACGATTGCCTCGTTCGTGGCGACGAGGTCGTCGCGGCTCATCCCCGGCGAGCGCGGCCTCCCGGCTGTGATGACGACCACGTCCGAGCCGGCGGTCTCCTCGTAGTCGTTCGCGCCCGTGACCGTCGGCTCGTATCTGAGCACCGCTCCCGCCTGGTTGACGTCGAGCGCCTTCCCCTGTGGGAAGTTGGGGATGATGTCGACGAGCACGACGTCGGCGTAGTCCCGCCGGGCGAGCTCCTGCGCGCAGGTCGCGCCCACGTTCCCGGCGCCGACGACCGTCACCTTCTTTCGCATCGAATCTCTCTTTCTATCTCTAACCGAGATCGCCGCGTGCGGCGAGCTCGGCAATGATGGCCTCCGCGTACTCGGACGTCCCGACCGCTGTCGGGTCGTCGCGCGTCGGCTTCAAGTCGTAGGTCACGCGCTCGCCCGCGGCGATGACGGCGGCCACGGCCGCCTCCAGCCGGCGAGCGGCGTCGCGCTCGCCGAGGTGCTCGAGCATCAGCTTCCCGGAGAGGATCATCGCGGTCGGATTCACCTTGTCTTGACCCTTGTACTTCGGCGCCGATCCATGTGTCGCCTCGAAGACGGCCGCATGCTCGCCGATGTTCGCGCCCGGAGCCACGCCCAGCCCTCCGACGAGGCCGGCGGTCAGGTCGCTGATGATGTCGCCGTACAGGTTCGGCAGGACGAGAACGTCGAACTCCTCCGGCCGCTGGACGAGCCGCATCGTCAGGGCATCGACGAGCACCTCGTGCGACTCGATGTCCGGGTACTCGGTCGCCACCTCGCGGAAGACGGCGAGGAAGAGGCCGTCTGTGAACTTCATGATGTTCGCCTTCGTGATGCCGGCGACCTGGCGTCGGCCGTTGGCACGCGCGTATTCGAAGGCGAAGCGGATGATCCGCTCCGAGGCCTTGCGGCTGATCGGCTTCACCGAGATCCCCGACCCCGCGGCGATCTGTCGCGGCTGGAGCTCGTTGAGCTGCGCGATGACGCGCTCGGCATCTGCGCTGCCGGCCTCGTACTCGATCCCCGCGTAGAGGTCCTCCGTGTTCTCGCGGACGATCACGATGTCGACGTCCTCGTAGCGCGTCCGCACTCCGGGATACGTCTTGCACGGGCGCACGCATGCGTAGAGCTCGAGCTCGTGGCGGAGCGCGACGTTCACCGAGCGGAAACCGGTGCCGATCGGCGTGGTGATGGGGCCTTTCAGCGCAACTCCGTTCCGCTTCACCGACTCGAGCGTCTCCTCGGGAAGCGGCGTCCCCGCCTCTTCCATCACCTCGACGCCGGCGTGGCGTACGTCCCAGTCGAACGAGACGCCTGTAGCTTCCAGGACGCGGCGGGTCGCCTCGGTCAGCTCGGGGCCCGTCCCGTCGCCGGGGATGAGGGTGACGCGGTGGCCCATCGGCGCGCCGGATCGTACCTGCACGCGGCCGGAATCCCGGTCAGGTAGCGTCCTGCCGGATGGTCGAGACGACCGACTTCAAGCC
Source organism: Gaiellaceae bacterium (assembly GCA_050698095.1). Classification (GTDB taxonomy): domain Bacteria; phylum Actinomycetota; class Thermoleophilia; order Gaiellales; family Gaiellaceae; genus GMQP-bins7. The sequence goes on along the minus strand of JBOHBA010000369.1, from coordinate 1,368 downwards.
AGGGCTCGAAGGCGTCGTGGCGGTCGAGACGGAGATCGCGGAGCCCGATCGCGAGGGCGGCGTGCTGCGCTATCGAGGCGTCGACATCGAGGAGCTGGTCGGCCGCTACCCGTACGAGCGCGTATGGGGGTTGCTCGTCGACGACGACCTCGACTCGGTCATGCCGGAGCCGGAGCCGTACGAGCCGGCCCATCTCACGGGGAACGCACCCGCCGATCTGCAAGCCGAGACGGCGAGTCTCGCGGGACAGTGGGGGCTCGGCAAGCTCAACGAGATCTCGGACGAGCAGGCGCGGGAGGATCTCGGACGGCTCTCCTCGCAGATGATGGGAATCGTCGCCCGGTCGGCTCGTCTCGGCGACGGCGCGACGGAATCGGTCCCGGACGAGGTCGTCGCCGGCGGCCGTACCGCTGCCGAGAGATTCCTCCTCCAGTGGCGAGGCGAGGCCGAGCCACGGCACGTAAAGGCGATCGAGACGTATTGGATCTGCACGGCGGAGCACGGCCTCAACGCGTCCACTTTCACGGCGCGCGTCACAGCCTCGACGGGCGCGGATTGCGGCGCCGCGCTCTCCTCGGCCGTCGGCGCCCTCTCCGGGCCGCTGCACGGCGGCGCCCCCGCGTACGTGAAGCCGATGCTCGAAGAGGTGGCCGCAATGGGCGACCCGGACAAGTGGGTTCGGGACACGCTCGACTCCGGCAGGCGCATCATGGGCTTCGGCCACCGCGTCTACCGCGCGGAGGATCCGCGCTCGCGCATCCTGAAGCGCACGGCACGCGAGCTCGGCTCACCCCAGATCGAGATCGCAGAGCGGCTCGAGGAGGCCGCGCTGGCGGAGCTCGAGCGGCGCCATCCGGAACGGCCGCTGAAGACGAACGTCGAGTACTACTCGGCGCTCGTTCTCGACGTCGCCGAGATCCCGCCGCCGCTCGCGCCGGCGATGTTCGCGTGCTCGCGTGTGGCCGGCTGGTCGGCGCACATCCTCGAACAGAAGCGAACGGGACGGCTGTTCCGGCCGTCTGCGCGGTACACGGGCCCAGGTCCCCGGTCCCTCGACGCTGCTTCGTGAGCCTCTCCGAGGCGGCGGCTAAGGCGGACGCGCTCGCGCAGGCCGGCGACGAGCGCTCGCTGGCGGTCCTGCGCACCCAGTGGGACGAGGAGATCGAGGCGGGCGCGCGCGACGCCGACTACCGCGTTCGCGCGCAGGCGTATCGGGCGATCGCCCAGTTCCGCTTCCGGCAGAAGGTGGAGCTCCTGCGGCGCGGGCTCGAGGACGAGAGCCCCGCGTGTCGCGGCTCGGCACTGATCTCGCTCGAGCTCCTGTCGCGCGAGCATCCCGGGCTCGTCAACGACGTGCGCCCGCTCCTC
>JBOHBA010000368.1:0-3897 GCA_050698095.1 Gaiellaceae bacterium | reverse complement strand
GAGGAGGTCGACGTCGTGATCGGTGGGTGGACCCCCGCGCGCCCATAGCGCAAGCCCTCCGCCCAGCATGAACTCGATCTCGGCGTCGTTCAGCGCGGCGGCCGCACGCTTCATCGAGGCGACGAGGCCGTGGATGTTCTCTCGGGCAGCGGACGCCATGGCTCGACGACCAATACCCGTTTCCGCGTTCGCCGAACCCTGCCGCGGGGTACTACCTCGGCATGCGTACGTCGATCCGCGTCGCGGCAGCCGGCGACATTCATGCCGCCGAGCCCCTCAGGGAGCGGCTCGAGCGCGTCTTCGCGGCGGTCGCCGAAGACTGCGAGCTCGTGGTCCTCGCTGGGGACCTGACCACGCACGGCCTTCCAGAGCAGGCAGCGGTGCTCGCAGACGCGTGCCGGCCGCTCGAGGTTCCCGTCGTCGCGGTCCTCGGAAACCACGATCACCATTCGTCGATGTGCGACGGCATCGTGGCGGAGCTCGAGGCAGGAGGTATCCGGGTCCTCGACCGCGACCACACGATCCTCGAGATCGGCGACATCGAGGTCGGCATCGTCGGGACGAAGGGATTCGTCGGCGGCTTCCCCGGCGCCGAGATCCCCGACTTCGGAGAGCCGCTGCTGCGACAGGTCTACCGGGAGACCACGCTCGAGGTCGAGGCGCTCGAGCGAGGCCTGGAAGCCGTTGCCGGATGCCACAAGCGGATCGTCCTGTTGCACTATGCGCCGGTCTCCGAGACGCTCGTCGGCGAGCCGGAGTCGATCTGGGCATTCCTCGGATCGGGTCGCCTCGCAACGCCTATCGGCATGCACCGCCCCGACCTCGTCGTCCACGGACACGCCCACCACGGACAACCGGGCGGCGCCATCGGCGAGGTGCCTGTGCACAACGTCGCCGTTCACGTCACAGGTCAGGACTTCGCCGTCTTCGACATCTGAGTCGCGGACCTCGTCGGCAACGGACCCGAAAGGAACGTGAGCGAGTACGTGTACTACGCGACGCTGCTGAGCACCGCCGTCGCGCTCGTCCTCTTGATGGCTCCGGCCGTGCACCACCGCGTTCGCTTTCGCGAGGGTGACAAGGCCGGCGCGTTCGTCGCCTTCACGGCGTGGCGCTGGTGGGCGCTCGCCCTCTTTCGGTCGCACGCCGAGAACGGCGACTCGGCGGCGCCGAGAGCTGAGCCAGGGTGCAGAGCCAGAAAAAGACGCTCGTAAAGATCGCGTAAAAGTCCCGCAAATCTTCGGTGATGCTCTGTTTCCCGACTCTCGCTCCCGGGCATTCGACACATGTCCGAAGTTGAAGGGCGCTACACAGGGAAGGGAGTGCGAAATGAGACACGCCATACCTCGACACATGCATCGCTCGTATGTTGCGATTCTCGGTGTGACGGGAATTGTCGCGGTGATTGGCGGGATATTCGCCGCCACACTCGCAGGCAGCTCGGCGGCAGCGCCGAGGGTGGTGCCGACCAACACCGGGGAGCCGCGCATCACAGGCACGAACCGCGTCGGCCAGGTGCTGAGAACGACGAGAGGCAGCTGGACCGGCACGGAGCCGATCGACTACGTGTACCGCTGGTTCCGGTGCGACGGAGCTGGCTTGCCGGATGCGTCCGACTGCAGGCGCATCACCAACGCCAGCAACGCGACCTACGTGCTTCGCGAGGCGGATGCCGGATTCAGGATCCGCTCGCAGGTGCGGGCCACGAACGCCGATGGCTCGGCCACGGCGACGTCGAACCCGACGTTGATCATCCTCGCGGCCAAGCCCGTGAACACGACCGAGCCGTCGATCTCGGGTACGGCGCGCGTCGGAAGCAGGCTCGAGGCCAATCGCGGTGAGTGGGCCGGCGAGCAGCCGATCACGTACACGTTCATCTGGCTCCGGTGCAACGACAAGGGCGACAACTGCAGCGAGATCCAGGGCGCCAACGACCCCCAGTACGAGGTGCGTGACGCCGACACCGGCAGGACGATCCGCGTCCGTGTCATCGCGCGGAACGACCGTGGCACGACGTCGGCTATCTCGAACCCGACCGGCGTCGTGGGCTCGAACCAGTCGCCGCCCTCGACCGGAACGCTCGCGGTGAGCGAGCTGAAGGCGGCCGGCGACCGCTTGGTCGTCGCGTCCGTGCAGTTCTCGCCCAGTCCCGTGACGTCGCGGACGACACCGATCACCGTGCGTGTCCGGGTGACGGCTCGGAGCGGACGTCCCGTAAGCGGTGCGAATGTGTTCATGCGGGCAACCCCCCGCGTCGTCTCGGGCCAGACGGCGCCGACGGGTGCGGATGGATTCGTCACGCTCACGCTCGTGCCCAACAGGCTGTTCCCGCAGCCCCGGAACGGCTTCAACGTGCAGTTCTTCGTGAAGGCGTCGAAGCCGGGCGACCCGGGTCTGGGCGGGATCGCGGGCTACCGGCTCGTCCAGGTTCACCTGGCGAGCGCCTGACCGGCAGCATTCGACGAGAGGCGGCCCTGCCGCCTCTCGTCCCTTTGCCCGAGTCTCACGACGTCTCGGTAGCTGCGTCGCGCCTGTAGAGCAGCACTTCCCGCACGATCGCGATGAGCGAGCCAGCGATCGGAATCGCGAGCAGGGCGCCGAGAATCCCTGCGAGCTGTGCGCCGACGAGGACGGCGCAGAGCACGGCCAGCGGAGACAGCTGCACCGTCCTCCCGTAGACAAGTGGCTGCACGACGTGGTTCTCGAACTGCTGGTAGGCGACGAAGAATCCGATCACGATGAAGCCGCGGATCCAGTCCGTCTCGATGAAGATGACTGTGGAGACGACGATGGCAGCGAGGGTGGCTCCGGCGAGCGGGATCAGGTCGAGAATCGCGACGAAGAGGCCGAGCGCGATGGCGAACTCGCTTCCGACCGCGAACAGGACAATCGTCGAGAGCACACCGGCGAGGAGGCTGATGAGCAGGTTTCCGGTGACGTAGCCCGAGATCGCGCGGTAGACGTCCCGCCCGACGCGCTCGTAGCGCGGGCGCGCACGTTCCGGCATGACGCCGAGGATGCCGTCGATCGCGCGCGGCCCTTCGAGGAGCATGAAGTACGTGAGGAAGACGATGGTGATCACGCCGACGACGGCGGTGACGACGCTCCGAACGATGTCGAGCACACCGGCGCCGAGACCGAGGACGCCGCCGGTTCCCTGTTTCTCGATCGTCTCCCGGACGCGGTCGACGATCTGGTACTCGTCCTGGAGCCACCCCAACGGCCCCTTTCCTGCAGTGAGGTCGTCGACAAAGCCGGGAACCGCGTTGACGAAGTCGGTCACTTGGCTGACAAGCGGGGGAATCACCACGAAGCCGATCCCAGTCAGCAGCAGAAGCGCGACAACGAAGACGACGCTGGCCGCCCAGACGCGCCTCATTCCCCGGCGCTCGAGCGCCACGACGGCGGGGTTCAGCGCCATCGCGAGAAGAGCCGCGATAACGATCCACGAGAGGACGTTCCAGGCGAGGTATACGAGCAACAGCCCCAGACCGACGAGTACCGTGATTCCGAGGACGACGAGGACCGTCTGCGGACGCAGATTCACGACACGAGCCTCGGGAGTCGCCATGCTCGCGATTTTCTCCGGCGCGCCCGAGCTTCCTGTGCAAAGTGCCGTCTCGAAGCGTTCGATGATCTGCATCTGCACGCGCACGCTCGTCCCGAACGATCGTGCTCGGCGTCATCGTCCTGGCTCGCAACCCGCCCGATTTGAGAGCAGAGACGCCGGCGGAGAGAAGACGCCGTGCGGCGGCAGAGTCCTCAACCTTGCCGACGGATCAGCGCGCGCCGCGCGAGGTCGGCCAGCCAGGCGGCGAGCGCAGCGGCCGCGAGCGCGATCACCCACGCGCCGCCGCCCTCGAGCGCCGAGAAGACGGCGATGAGCCCGAGACCCAT
>JBOHBA010000367.1:0-2319 GCA_050698095.1 Gaiellaceae bacterium | reverse complement strand
ACTCCGAGCTTCACGGGCTCGGAGGAGGCGATGGCCGAGCTCATGCGGGAGACGTTCCTCGACCGGGGCCTGCACGTGCAGTGGCAGCAGGTCGAGGACGGCCGCGCGAACGTCCTCGGGATCCGGGCTGGGGCGGGCGGCGGGCCGAGCCTCATGTTCAACGGGCACATGGACACGTCGTACTCCGGGAGTGAGCCGTGGCTGCGCCATGTGCCCGGTTTCCAGCCGAGCGCTTTCGTCGAGGACGGGCGGCTGTACGGCCTCGGAATCTCGAACATGAAAGGCGCGCTCGCATGCTACGTCGAGGCATTGAGGGCGCTCACCGATGCCGGCGTCCGGCTGCGCGGCGACGTCATGATCGCCGCTGTCTCGGGCGAGATCGAGAAGGCGCAGTGGGGAGACGCGCAAGGAGCGGAGTACCGCGGCTACGCCGCCGGCTCGCGCTACCTCGTCTCGCACGGCGGCGTCGCGGACATGTGCATCCTCGGTGAGCCGACCGAGTCCAAGGTCGTGCTCGGGCACTTCGGCTCGCTCTGGTTGCGGATCTCGACGCGAGGGCCGTTCATCCACACCGCGTTCAGCGAGGGAAAGCGCGGTGAGAACTCGATCGTGCGCATGCGTGAGGTGCTCGACGCGGTGCTCGAGTGGACTCCGAGCTGGGAGGACGACCCGTCCAACTCGTATCGCGGCGCCAAGGCGATCGTCAACGTGGGGGCGATCGAGGGCGGATTCGGCTGGCGCGTCTCGCGGACGCCGCATCGCACCGATCTCTTCCTCGATGTCCGCGTGCCTCCGACGAAGGAGATGGCGGTCGTACGTGCGCAGGTGCTCGAGATGGTGCGGGGGCTTGCGGAGCGCTTCCCCGACCACGGCGTCGAGGGCGAGGTGTACGTGACCGCGCCCGGAGCCGAGATCGCCGAGGATCATGCGCTCGTGAGCGCGCTCGACGCCGCCCACGCCGAGGTGTTCGGCTCGCCGCCCGAGCGGGACGCGACACGCTGGTTCTCCGACGCGTCGGTGCTCACGCGCTACGGCATCGCCACGGTGAACTACGGCACGTCGAGCGGCCTGCTCGACACGGTGAAGGGCGAGAACCTCGAGATCGAGGGTCTCGTGAAGACCGCCGAGGTGTACGCGCGGGCGGCGATGAGGATCTGCGGGGTCACGTGACCGAGGAGGGGCCGATGTCCGATGACAGCTCGAAGCTCGACGTTCTCGAGCGCGTGCTCGACGGCTTCAACCGGCACGACCTCGACGCGATCATGTCTTTGTTCGCCGAGGAGTGCGTCTTCGAATCGCCTCGCGGGCCCGATCCGTGGGGCCGGCGCTTCGAGGGGAAAGAGGCAGTCGCAGAGGGTCTCCGCGCGCGCTTCACCGGCATTCCCGACGTCAGCTACGAGGGCCATGGCGACTTCGTCTCCGGCGAGCGCGGCGCCTCGGAATGGACGCTCAGAGGCACCACGCTCGACGGCCAGCGTCTCGAGGTCCGCGGCTGTGATCTCTGGACGTTCCAAGGCGAGCAGATCGTGCGCAAGGACTCCTACTGGAAGATCGTCGAGCGGTGAAGCTCGTCACATTCGGGGAAGACGGGCGCGTAGGCGTCCTGGCCGGCGACGAGATCGCGGTCCTCGACGTGCCCACGATGCGCGAGTACTTCGAGCGCGGCGGAGCCGACGAGACCGGCGAGCGGGTTGCGCTCGCGGACACTCGGCTGCGAGCGCCCATCGTCCCGAAGAAACTCCTCCACACCGCCGGGAACTTCCGCGAGCACGAGGAGGAGTCGAAGCAGGTCGGGTGGTCGCACGAGATCGCGCCGTGGATCGTCTTCTTTCAGAATGTCGACGCCATCGTCGGCCCCGACGAGCCGGTGGTCTACCCGGAACACCTGACCGAGGAGCTCGACTACGAGCTCGAGCTCGCCGTGGTAATCGGGAAGGCCGGGAAGTGGTTCTCGCCCGAGAAGGCGAGCGAGTACATCGCGGGCTACGTGATCTTCAACGACATCACCGCTCGAGACATCCAGCGGCGCGAGATGCGCTCCGGCGTCTTCTCCTTCTGCAAGGCGATCGAGACCTTCTGCCCGCTCGGCCCCTGGATCGTCACCGCCGACGAGATCCCGGATCCGCACGATCTTGCGATGGAGCTGCGCGTCAACGGAGAGGTTCGCCAGACCTCGCACTCCGGGCGCATGAGCGTGACGATCCCCGAGATCGTGAGCCACTACTCGGCGCTCGGCTACTCGGCGGGAGACGTGGTCTCCACCGGCACTGTCTCCGGCGTCGCAGGATTCTCTCCCGACGCGGCCTCGCTCTACCTCAG
>JBOHBA010000366.1:0-3127 GCA_050698095.1 Gaiellaceae bacterium | reverse complement strand
CCGTCCCGGCTCGCGTGAAGAAGGAGCGAAGCGCGCGGCTGCGCGCGCTCTCGGACGAGCTCTGCCGCAGGCGCTGGGCGTCGCGGATCGGCACGACCGATCGCGTGCTCGTCGATCGGCCGGGGCGCGGGTACGGTGACGACTACACGCCATGGCTTCTCGATGCGGAGGTGGGGCAGCTCGTGGAAGCCCGCGCCGTCGCGCTCTCGGAGGAGGGGATCCTTGCCGTCGCCGCGTGAGGGCTGCCTCTTCTGCCGCCTCGTCGCCGAGGGCGAGCACGTGCACAGCGCGGACGGGTTCGTCGCGATTCGCGATATCAACCCGATCTCGGAGACGCACCTGCTCGTTCTCCCGCAGCGGCATGTCGACACATTCAAGGATGTCGCCGCCTTCCCCGACGACGAGGCCGCCCGTATGCTCCGCTTCGTGTCCGAAACGGCCGAAGTCGCGGGTCTCGAGCACTATCGCGTGCTCGTGAACGTCGGGGCAGGCGCCGGCCAGACGATTTTCCACCTGCACTGGCACGTCCTCGGAGGCCGATCCGACGCTGAGCGGATCGCACGCGCGCTGGCGGCGACCGGATGACGGAACCATGAGCCTGATAAAGCGGATCGAAGAGGAGCTGAAGGCGGCACGGCTCGCGCGTGACGAGGATCTCCGCGACGCGCTCAGTCTCGTCTTGAACTCGCTGCAGGCCGCACAGAAGGAGCTGCAGCGTCCGCTCTCCGACGACGAGGAGCTCCAGGTTCTCCAGCGCGAGCGCAAGCGCCGGCTCGAGGCGGCCGAGGCGTTTCGGGCCGGCGGCCGCGAAGAGCAGGCAGAAGACGAGGAGTACGAGCTCGAGATCCTCGAGGAGTTCATGCCCGAGCCGCTCTCCGAGGAGGAGATCGAGGAGATCATCGACGACGTCATCTCGGAGGTCGGCGCCACGAACATCCGCGACATGGGCCGCGTGATGGCCGGCGTCATGCACCAGGTCTCGGGCCGGGCGGACGGCTCCACCGTCAGCCAGCTCGTCAAGGAAAAGCTGGCCTGACGGACGAGCGGCATGCACGTCTACGAGGCTCCGTCGGAGCAAGCGCGACGGCGACCCAATCGCTACTCGAGGATGGCCTAGCGCTGCGGAGTGGTCGGTTCTCGCCCATCGGCTCCCTAGACTGAGGCGTCGTGCAGCAGGTGCTGGATGTCTCGAACGAGGTTGCTGCGGAGCTCGCAGGCGTCGAGGACGGTGTGCTCGACGCATTGCGCGAGCGCCTCGACTGCACGATCGCGCTGCGCGGCAACCGGCTGACGCTCGGTGGTGACGACGAGCACGTGACCGCTGCCCGCGCAGTCGTCGAGGAGCTCGTCGAGCTCGTCGAGGGCGGTCATCAGATCGGCCCGGACACGGTCGGCGCCGTGCTGAACGCGCTCGACCAGGCGGACGACCTCCGCGACGTGTTCGACGACGTCGTCTGGCGCCACCGCGGCAAGAACATCACGCCGAAGACGGTGAACCAGAAGCGCTACGTCGACGCGATCAGGGCGCGGACCGTGACGTTCGGGATTGGGCCGGCGGGGACGGGCAAGACGTACCTGGCGATGGCGCTCGCCGTGTCGGCGCTCTCAGAAGGCGCCGTCGGACGCGTGATCCTCACCCGTCCGGCGGTGGAGGCCGGCGAGCGGCTCGGGTTCCTTCCCGGCGACATGATGGCGAAGGTCGATCCCTACCTGCGCCCGCTCTACGACGCGCTCTACGACATGCTCGACGCCGAGCGCCTGGCCGGGTACATGGAGCGCGGGACGATCGAGGTCGCGCCACTCGCGTTCATGCGTGGGCGTACGCTGAACGACTCGTTCATCGTCCTCGACGAGGCGCAGAACACGACGCCGGAGCAGATGCAGATGTTCCTGACGCGCCTCGGATTCGGGTCGAGGATGGTGGTGACGGGCGACGTAACGCAGGTCGACCTCCCGCGCGAGCAGGCATCGGGGCTCATCCAGGTGCGCGAGATCCTCGCCGGAATCGAGGCGATCGCGTTCGTCGAGTTCGGGAACGACGACGTCGTGCGGCACTCACTCGTGCAGCGAATCGTCGAGGCGTACAAGCGTCACGCCGAAGAGACCGGCACCGCCCGGCGCAGGTGATCGACGTCGAGATCGCGAATCGCAGCGGAGCGTCCTTCGACGAGGACGCTGTGAGCGAGCTCGCGCGGGGCGTGCTCGGCGCGGAAGGCGTGCCGAGCGGCGAGCTCGGGATCTCCTTCGTGGGCCCAGACGAGATGCGGGCATTGAAGAAGAAGCACCTCGGCATTGACGAGGCGACGGACGTGCTCTCGTTCCCGCTCGACGGCCGCGATGCGCTCCCGGAGGGCTCCCCGCGAGCGCTCGGCGACGTCGTGCTCTGCCCCGAGGTCGTCGGCTCCGAGTGGCGCGGCCCGCTCGTCCACGGCCTCCTGCACCTGATCGGGTACGACCACGGCGCGGAGATGGACGAACGGGAGAGGGTGCACGCGACTCGATGACGAGACGTCTGCGCAGTCCCTCGCTCTTCCGGAGCTTCAACAACGCCACCGAGGGCATCGTCCACGCGGTGCGCACGCAGCGAAACCTCTGGGTCCACTTCGCGGTTGCCGTCATCGTTCTTGTCGCCGCGATCGGTTTCGGCGCCTCGAAGCTCGAGCTGGCGGTGCTGTTGCTCGCGATCACGTTCGTTCTCGTCGCCGAGCTCGTGAACACGGCCGTGGAGACCGCGGTCGACGTCGCGTCGACGGCGTTCGATCCGCTGGCGAAGATCGCCAAGGACATCGCCGCGGGCGCAGTGCTCGTCGCCGCGCTCAATGCCGTCGCGATCGGCTACCTCGTCTTCTCGGGCGAGGTCGCCACGCGCAGCTCGCGCTTTCTCACCCGGCTCTCCGACGCGCCCGCCGAGCTGACGCTCGTCGCGCTCGCGGTCACGGTCATCATCGTCATCGCGGTCAAGGCGTACACGGGGCGCGGAACGCCGCTGCGGGGTGGGCTTCCGTCCGGGCACGCGGCCGTCGCGTTCGCAGGTTGGATGGCGGTGACGCTGATCCTCGCCAACTCGAACCACCGCTTCCTGATCTCCTCGCTGACGTTCATCATGGCCCTGCTGGTGGCTCAGACT
>JBOHBA010000365.1:0-2559 GCA_050698095.1 Gaiellaceae bacterium | reverse complement strand
GTTGGGACTCGATCGCGCAGATGCGCTGGCGCGACTCCAGGCGGCCGGCGTCGGGCTCTCGGCAACGCCGCACCAGCGCCTGCTGCGCGCCGTCACGCATCTCGACGTCACGGACGAGGACATCGCGCTCGCCGCCGAGCGGATTCCGGCGGCGCTGCTCTAGCGGTCGCCGGCCAGGAAGAACGCAACTACGACCATGCCGTAACCGGCGAGCAGGAGCGCGCCGCGCGCACGGCTGGAGTGGCCGCCGTAGAGCACGATCGCCGTGAACACGACGGAGCCGGCGAGCGCGGCGATCTCCACGGGTCGGAAGCTCAGCGAGAGCGGGTCGATGAGCCACGAGAGGAGTGCCACCGCCGGGATGAGGAACACCGCGACCTGCGCCGCGGACGAGAGCGCGATCTCACCGGCGAGCGCGATCTTCCCGCGAAAGGCGACGATCACCGCCCCACCGTGCTCGGCGGCGTTTCCGACGATCGCGACGATGACAGCGGCGACGAAGAACTCGCTCAGGCCGGCCTTCTCCGCGAACACCTCGAGGGACCCGACGAGAATCTCGGCGACGAGAGCGGTGGCGACGGTCGCCACGGCGAGCGCCCCGAGCGCCTCTCGAAGCGACCAACCTCGGATCTCCTCGTCCGATGCCACATGCCGCGCGTAGTGGCGCCGGAGCGAGTACCAGGTGACGGCGATGTAGACGACCAGCAGCGCGACCGAGATCGCGGTCGAGACGACCGCCAGCGAGCGCGTGTCCGGCTCACCGTCCCAGCCCGGGATCGACGGGATGAGGAAGAGCGCGGTCGCCAACGCGATCAGCCCGAACGAGAGGAAGCTCGAGAGGCGATCGAGCGCCCCGCGGCCTCCGGCCACCAGCGAGGCGCCGAGGACGAGCAGGAGGTTGGACACGACGCTCCCGGTCAGCGAGCCGCGAACGACCTCGGTCAGGCCCTCGTTGACCGCGATCAGCGCGATGATGAGCTCGGGGGCGTTTCCAAAGGTGGCGTTGAGGAAGCCGCCGATTCCCGGTCCCGTGTGCTCCGCCGCATGCTCGGTCGCCTCGCCGATGAGCCAGGCAAGCGGAATGAGCGCGAGCGCCGAGAGAACGAACTCGGTGGTCTCGGGGAGATCCGCGAGGTAGTGCAGCGCAATCGCGATCGGCGCGAGCGCGAGCGACGCGAACAGGATCCTCCTCACCACAGCCGCGGAACCGTACCGAGCATCCGCGGCGAGCGGCGATTGCCCGTCGCGTGTCGCCATTGCCTGAAAACCGGCGGTTTGTCAAGTCTTGCGGCGACACGCACGAGAGGAACACAATCAGTCCATGCACGAGGCCATAGCGGAGACGATTCCGCTCCGGGCACAGGACGAGGTGGCATGCAGCCACTGCGAGGTCCACTGCGAGAAGGTCGTCTACCCGGGCGCCTGCATCCGGATGTCGTGCCCCTTCGTCTACGCGTACGAGGCGTGGGGCCACACGTACATGGGCTGCCTGCAGAAGGTGTTCGACGTCGAGATCGACCTCGAGCTGCTCGAATCGGCGGAGTCGACGCGCAGCGGGTTCGGCGCCGTTCGCGCTCGGCGAGCGCCACTCCCGATGTGCGAGGTCGAGGTGATCGAGACATACGCGAGCCGCGAGGACGAGATCGGCTGCCGCAACCCGGAGTTCCACGAGCTTCCTCGCGAGCGGGCGAGCTTCCGAGTGTTCGCCGTCGTCGCCGACTGAGCTACGAGGCGAAGCGGATCGACGCGGCCGACCGCTTGAACGTCACCGCATAGGTCGACGAGAGCTTCGGGAGCGTCGTATAGGTCACGACGACGCTTCGACCGGGCCGCAGGAATGCGTACTGAAGCGTCTGAACCGTGATCGTCCGTCCGTACGTCAGTCGCAGGCGATAGCGAAACCGAGCTGCCGCGACTCCGTGGATCGTCGCGACGGACTGCTCGATCGGCGCGGAGCCGACGATGGGCCGAAGCTCAGCGAGCAGCGTCTGCCGGTATTGCGCGAACCTGATGCCGCTCGGTACGGGAACGACCACGACGTTGACGTTCGTCGCGAAGTCGTCGCGAACCCTGCGGTCGAGCGCGATGAACTTCATCGGTGAGTTGGCGCCGCCGAGGCCGCGGACGAAGGGGGCGAGCTTGGGGTTTTCGCGCGCGAGCCGGTCGAGGACTGCCCCCGACACGCCGCCCTCGGTCGCCGCCCACGAGGCCGGGACCGCGATCGAGATTCCTTCGCCGCGCACGACGTACCGGCGATACTCGGCGCCGAGCGCCGAGCCCGCGATTCCCGCTGCGAGCAGAACCAGGACGAAGGCAACCGCGACCCGACGCACGACCGGACTCTACGCGCGTGAACGTCGGCGTAGGCCGCGCCGCTGCAGCGCCCGCATCCGGTCCAGATCTTCGGTCTCGCGGCCTTTGTCCTCCCACGTTTCCACGATCGCGGGGAGCGACCGGAACGCGGGGTGGGCGAGGAACGTGGCGAGGCCGTTTCCGATGAGACCATGGCCGACCAGCTCGTGGCGGTCGCGATTCGAGCCGAGCGCCGTCTTCGAGTCG
>JBOHBA010000364.1:0-7135 GCA_050698095.1 Gaiellaceae bacterium | reverse complement strand
CGACAACCCCGCTGCCCACGCCGCGTTCCCCATGCGCGTGAGCTGGCGCTGCCGCTCGTCCGGATCCTCGGGCAGGCGAGCGAGCCCGTCCTCGTAGCGCTCAACTGCCCGCGCGACCCGTTCCTCCCAGTCGTCCATCGCTCCGGAAGTATCGTCTCGCCAGTGGCCGAGCTTCGCGAGGTGGTCTACGTCGACGGCGTTCGAACGGCGTTCGGCCGAGCGACGGCAGATGGCTACTTCGCGAAGACCCGCGCCGACGACATGGCGGTCAAGGCGGTACGCGAGGTGCTCCGGCGCACCCCGCAGCTTCCGCCGGAGAGAATCGACGACGTCGTCTTCGCGGCCACGGCGCAGGTCGGCGACCAGGGATTGACGCTCGGTCGAGACGTCGCGCTCCTCGCCGGCCTCCCAAAAACGGTGCCAGGCTTCGCCGTCGACCGCATGTGCGCGGGAGCGCTGACCGCGACGACCGCGGGCGCGGGCGAGATCGCGATGGGCGCCGCGGACGTCGTTCTCGTCGGCGGCGTCGAGCACATGGGGCACCACCCGATGGGCGCGGACGGCGACTTCTACCCTCGCTTCGTCGCGGAGAGGATCGTCGACGAGTCCGCGGCCGTGATGGGCCAGACGGCGGAGAACCTCCACGACGCCTTCCCGCACCTGACGATGGAGGCAGCGGACGCATACGCGGTCGAGTCCCAGCGTCGCGCGGGCAAGGCATGGGACGAGGGCGTCATGGACGAGATCGTCGTCCCCATGTCCGTCTTCACCGACGAGGGCTGGACGGTCGCCGAGCGCGATCAGTTCCTGAGGCCGGACACGACCATGGAGGCGCTCGCCGGTCTTCGCACGCCCTTCCGCGCGGGAGGCCGAGTGACTGCGGGAAACTCCGCGGGGCTCACGGACGGCGCGACCGCCGCGCTCATCGCTTCCTCCGAGGCTGCGGAGGAGCTCGGTCTCCAGCCGAAGATGCGCCTCGTGGGGTTCGCGTATGCGGGCGTCGAGCCCGAGCTGATGGGTCTCGGCCCCGTTCCGGCGACGCACAAGGTTCTCGAGCGAGCGGGCGTCGCGATCGACGACGTCGACCTATTCGAGCTGAACGAGCCGTTCGCGGTTCAGGTCCTCACGTGGTGCGACGGTGTCGGCATCGCACCTGACGACCCGCGCCTCAACCCCTACGGCGGCGCGATCGCTTGCGGACACCCGCTGGCGGCGACCGGGGTGCGCCTCATGGCGCAGCTTGCCCGCGGCTTCCGTGACCGGCCCGACGCCAGGTACGGGCTCACCGCTCTCTGCATCGGCCTCGGGATGGGCGCCGCGGTCCTCTGGGAGAACCTCCAGAACGGTGGCTAGCCCGACGCAGTTCAAGCTCCAGCGCATCGAGACGCGGGTCGGGCCGGTCGCGCTCGTGACGATGGACAACGGCGAGGACTGGCAGAAGCCGAACACGTTCGGCGAGGCCGCGCTGCGCTCGCTCGAAGGCGTCCTCGACCAGCTACGCACGCGCGAGTGGCGCGGGCTCCTCCTGACGGGAAAGCCGTTCGTCTTCGCGGTCGGCGCCGACATCGACGAGTTCGGCGAGATCACTCCCGAACGAGCACGGCTCGGCAGCGAAGCAGGACATGAGCTCTTCGGCCGCCTCCGCGACTTCCCGTTCGTCACACTCGCGGCGATCAACGGCGCGGCGGTGGGCGGCGGCGTCGAGATCGCGCTCCACTGCGACTACCGGACGATCGCCTCGTCCGTTCGCCACTTCGCGTGCCCCGAGGTGTTCCTCGGCCTGATCCCGGGTTGGGGCGGCACGCAGCTCATCCCGCAGCTGATCGGGGCCGAGGAGGCGGTGAAGTTCGTCGTGGAGAACCCACTTCGCCAGAACCGCATGCTCGCCGCGCGGCAGGCGTTCGAGGCCGGCTTCGCAGATGCGCTCCTCGAGCCCGTGGAGTTCCTCGACGAGTCGCTAGCGCTCCTCCTCCAGATGATCGAGGAGGGCGAGGGCAAACGACGCCCAACAGCCGACCTCACCGACGTCGCGGAGATCTGCCGCAAGGCGCGTGCCCGGCTCGACGGCCAGCTCCACGGAGCGGCCCCGGCGCCGTACCGCGCGCTCGACCTCATCGAGGGAGCAGCAACCTGGTCGCTCGAGACGGGCTACCGCGCCGAGGAGGACGCGCTCGCCGATCTCCTCCCGGGCCCGCATGCGCAGGCGTCGCTCTACGCCTTCGACCTCGTCGAGCGCCGGGCCAAGCGGGGCGTGGGGATTCCCGACGCCGAGCCACGCCGCGTTCAGAGGGTCGGCGTCGTCGGCGCCGGCCTCATGGCACGACAGCTTGCGCTGCTCATGCTTCGACGGCTCGAGGTCCCGGTCGCTCTGCGCGACCTCACGGAAGAACAAGTCGACGACGCGAGATCATGGATCGCCGACGAGCTCGACGAGCTGACCCGTAAGGGGCGCATGGGCGAAGCGAAGGCGCGCTTCCTGAGCTCGCTCGTCACCGGCGGGACGGAATGGCGCGTGTTCGCCGGATGCGATCTCGTGCTCGAGGCCGTCTTCGAGGAGATGAGCGTCAAGAAGGAGGTCTTCGCGGAGCTCGAGCACGTGGTCTCCTCGGAGTGCGTCCTCGCGACGAACACGTCCTCGCTCTCCGTCACCGAGATGGGCGCCGAGCTCGAGCACCCCGAGCGCGTCGTGGGGATGCACTTCTTCAACCCGGTCGCGGTGCTCCCGCTCGTGGAGCTCGTGCGAACGCCGGAAACCGACGACGTCACGCTCGCGACCGCCTGGGCGGTCACCGGGAAGCTGCGCAAGCGAGGCGTGCTCGTTTGCGACGCGCCCGCGTTCGTCGTCAACCGGCTGCTCGCGCGCCAGGGGTCGGTGATCACCCACGCGCTCGATCACGGCAATACGGTGGAGGAGACGGACGAGGCCCTCCTGAGGCTCGGGCTGCCGATGGCGCCGTCGGTACTGCTCCAGCTCGTCGGCCCGAAGGTCGCGAACCACGTACGTCACACGCTGCACGACGCCTGGCCCGACCGCTTCCCTCTCTCGGCGACGCTAGAGAGCCTCGCCGAAGGCGGTGAGCCGGTCATCGTGGAGCACGCGCCGCGCAGCGTCGAGGAGATCCACGAGGCCGTGCTCGAGGCCATGGCCGACGAGGTCCGGCACATGATCGAGGAGGGCGTCGTCGCGGAGGCGGCAGACGTCGACACGTGTCTGATCCTCGGCGCCGGCTATCCGTTCTGGCTCGGCGGGATCACGAAGCACCTCGACCAGACCGGTGTCTCGCAGCGAGTCGTCGGGCGCCCGTTAGCCGAAGTCGGTGCCGGGTCGCGCGCCTGAAGTGTCGCAATGCAAGACCTGACACGGCGTACATGACCCCGGCTGCACTTCATGTCGGAAGCCTCCGGTCTCCTGGAGCATGGTCCGGGGCGTGGCGCCGCGAGCCGAGCCGGACGAGAGCGGTCACGAGGGCCCGCAACCGGTACGGGCGTCTGCCGCTTCGAGAGATACGCGGTACTTCGGCTCCGCGCGCCAGCCTCTCAGCCTCATGGATCAGATCTGCTTCGTGTTGCCGACCGAGCATGCGATACGTCTCGAACATGTCAGTTTCCTCCTAGCGTCACCCGGATCGTCACAATCCTTTCGACACATGTAACGTAACACGTAACGTAACATGTCTCAGTACGATGTCAAGGTGGGGCGGCCCAAAGAGCACGACGATGAGACGCGGGCTGCCCTCCGAGCGGCGACCGAGAGAATCGTCGCGGAGCGCGGGGTCGGGGCATTCTCTGTCCGCGGAGTTGCTCGTGAGGTCGGGACCACGACACGTGCGGTCTACAGCCTGTTCGGGTCCAAGGAAGGCCTGCTCGTCGACGCACTAGCGCAGAGCGCATACGAGTTCCTAGCGGATGGGATGTCCGAGTTGCCCGATACGGACGATCCGGTCGCCGACCTCATATCGGTCGGCGTACCCGTTTTTCGAGCGCTCGTTCTCGAGCATCCAGTTCCCTATCGGATCGCGTTCCAACGGATAGCGCCGGGCCTCCGCGCAGGACCCGAGCTGGTCGCGGCACGCGCGCGCGCGACTGCTGGCCTCGTGCAGAGGGTAGAGCGACTCGCAGATGCCGATCTCCTGGGTGACAAATTGGTGTTCGACGCGGCTGTCGAGTTCAATGCGATGTTGGAGGGACTGGCGAACGCCGAGCTGCGCGGCACGATCCTTCGGGTTCTCCCGGCCGGCGAGGAGGAACGCATCTGGCGCGAAGCGCTCGCCACAGTCATTCGAGGATTTCGAGCTCCCTGACGCGAGGCCGCCACGCGATACTTCGACCGACTAGAACTGTAGATCTGGGGTCAGATCTTCCATGTTCCACCAGCAGGTACGGGCCTAGAACTTGGGGTCAGGTCTTCCATGTTCCACCCGCAGGGTACGGGTCACAAACGCGGAGGTGCGGGCCTGACGCCGCCTGTCTCATCCTCAGCGCTGGCTCCCCGTCGGAGGTGGCGCTCGCCGCGCAACGCGTGTCGGCGCCCGCGGGCGGAGCTCACGGCAACGACCGCCTGACCGCGTATCTTCCGCGCGTCTGAGGTATGCTCTGGCGGTACCGCTCGCGGGTGAACAAGCGAGCGTCAACTCTTAGGAAGGAGCGGCACGGATCGACGTGCTGCGTGAATGCACGAGGCTACGACCATCCCGACGCTGACGTCGGATACTCCCGAGAACCTGACCGCTGCTGCAGACCGCGCCGCAGGCTGGGTCGGCGATCCGTTCCTGCAGCCTGACGAGGATCCACTCGTCGCGCTCGCGCCCGGCAGCGCGAGACGACTTGCGCTCGACGACGCGGTCGCCGAGATGGACGCCGGCCTGAGCCGGCCGTCGCGGCGCTGGAAAGTCCGCTACGGGCTCATGCTCGGGCTGGAGCGCGTCCTGACCGAGAACCCGCCGCGTACGGCCACCGGCACCGAGCTTCGCCGTCATCAGGTGGACGCTCTCGCCGGGATGCTCGCGGAGCTGATCGCGGCGACGCAGCGCTCGGCGGACGAGAACGGTAACGGCAGCGCGAGCGGAAACGGCGCCGTGGCGGAAGCGGAGATCGACGAGGAGGCCGATGACGACTTCGACGCTGGCTTCATCGAGGAGCGCGACGTCGAGCCGACCTTCAGCGGGGCGGATCCGGGCGCGATTCGACGCTACCGCTTCCGCCATCCGACCGCCTCCGGAAAAACAATCGCCGCGGCCGGCTTCGTCGAGGCTGCGCGCGGGCTCGGCGTCCTGATCCTCACGCACCGCAGGCTCCTCGTCTCCCAGTTCACGCGCGACCTCACGACCGAGGGGTACGCGGACCGCTTCGCTCCCGCCGTCCTCAAGGGCACACGCGCTCCGCGCGACAACCCGATAACCATCCAGACGTACGCCTGGTTCGCCCGCCACGGAGGCGAGCTGGATCGCGAGACGTACGACCTCGTCCTCTGTGACGAGGCGCACACGGCGCTCGGAGAGAAGACGAGCGCCGCCATCCGCGCGTTCCACGAGCCGCTTTACATCGGGATGACCGCCACCGAGCAGCTCATCGCGAAGCAGGTGTCCGACGTCTTCCCCGCCTCGGTCGACGACCTCCCGCTGAGCGATGCTGCCCGCCGCGGGCTCATCGCGCCGCTACGGAATCTCCGCGTGCCTCCCGCGGCCGCGATCAACTCGGTCCCGATCGTCGGCGGCGACTTCGAGGAGCGCGCCCTCGCGGCCGCCCTCGACCACGAGGCGCTCAACCAGGCAGCGGCGAGCCTCTACCGCGACCGCTTCGGCTCGACGCCCGGCATCGTGTACGCGGCCGGCGTGGCGCACGCGTACAACCTCGCCCAGGAGTTCCGCGCCGCGGGGCTCAAGGCGGAGGCGGTCTCCGGAAAGACGCCGCCGGCGCGCCTGGCCGAGACGCTCGCCGCCTACGAGCGCGGCGAGATCAACGTCCTCATCAACGCCATGCTCCTCGCGGAAGGGTGGAACTCACCGCGCGCGACCGTCTGCATGCATCTCGCGCCCACCGCCTCACGCCGCGTGTACCAGCAGCGGATCGGCCGGATCATGCGCATGCACCCGCGCAAGGAGGCCGGAATCGTCGTCGACTTCGTACCCAAGGGGGCGACTCACAACGACCGCGTGGTATCCCTCCACGCCCTCCTCGACGCGGACTTCTACCGCGAGGGCGCGCGGGTGACTCCCGCTCCGCGCCGGCGGCAGCAGCGGCGCGCGCGCCGGCAGCTCTCGCCGGTCCCGTGGCTCGTCCCCGTGACGCCCGCCGTCGGCCGCCGGCTCGCCGTGATCCAGCGCGAGTGGCAGCGCATCGACCCGAAGTACCTCGATGACGACGAGCAGCGCTTCTGGGCGACGATCGCCGGCCGGCAGATTCGATTCGACCAGCGTGCAGAGTTCGCACGAAAGTTCACCGAAGGACGCGCGAGCAAGGGTGCGCTGGAGCAGTTCCTCGCCACGTGCGCAGCGGAGAACCCCAACCGTCGCCTGCGTATGACCGCGCTCCTCGATCGTGTCGCCACTCCCGTCGACCGTGCCGACTTCGACGATCTCGTCACGCTCGTCACCCAGGCGCCGACCTGGGAGAAGGACCGCTCTGCCGGCATCCGCGTGCTTCTCCGTGCGATAGGCGAGGGAAAGCCGGGCGCGCCCGACCAGATCCTCGCGCGCTGGACCTGGAAGCTCGCGCGAACGACGCGCAAGGTCCAGGACCGACGCGTCTCCACGGAGTTTCCGGAGGCCAAGCGACTGCTCGGCGCGGCCGCGAACTCGCGCGGATACCGGCATGAGGAGAACGTCAATCGTCTCGTCCAGGTGGCGGGCGCAATGCCGCTTCCCGTGGGGTCCGCGCTCCTGGCGTCTGCCGACGGCTACACGCCGCGTGCGAACGCGGCGCTCGACAAGGCGCGCGAGGAGCTCGGGACGATCGGCGAGATCGCGAACGCCCTCGCCGACAACCTCCCGGTTCCGAAGCTCACCGCCCGTAAGTCGCGCCGGCGCCGGCGCAAGCGGAAGGACCGGGCGCAGGCGCAGGCACAAGTGCAGACGACCGACGGCGCAGCCGGCTCCGAAGGCAACGCGAGCGAGGCCGAGGCCGTTCCGCTCGTCCC
>JBOHBA010000363.1:0-2636 GCA_050698095.1 Gaiellaceae bacterium | reverse complement strand
CTAGTGCCCGCAGCCGCACGAGCCGCCGCAACACCCGCCGCCACCGCCAGCCGGGCCGCTGAATGCAGGCTTCGACGACGCGCCGTGGACGGCGAAGCTCGAGAGCTGCTTCAGCACCTTCGCGGCGCCGCACTCGGGGCACGTGACGGCCTGGTCGCTCGAGCGGACCAGCTCCTCGAAGTGCGACTCGCACTCCATGCACGCGTACTCGTAGATCGGCACCGGGCCCAGTGTACTGTCGAGCCTCGTGAAGAGGTGGAGCTGCCCAACTCTCGCAGGCCGCATCGTTCGGCTCGAGCCGCTTGCGCCTGACCACGAGGAGCCATTGTGGCTCGCGTCGCGCGATCCGGCGACCTGGCGCTGGCTGAATGTCACTCAGCCGCAGACGCGGCAGGAGTGGAGCACGTTCTTGGAGCAGGCGTTCGCCGCGTCGGAAGCTCGTACGGAGATCCCCCTCGTCACGGTCTGGCGCGAGGAGGTCGTGGGCTCGACGCGGTTTCTCGCACTTCGCCCCGAGCATCGCTCGGTCGAGATCGGCTGGACGTGGCTTCACCCCTCCGCCTGGGGAACCGGAGCCAATGTCGAGGCGAAGCTCCTCCAGTTGCGGCACGCGTTCGAGTCCTGGGGCTGCCGCCGGGTCGAGCTCAAGACTGACGCGCTGAACGACCGCTCCCGCGCGGCTCTGGAGGCGCTCGGCGCTACGTTCGAGGGGATCCACCGCAAGCACATGCTCGTGCGCGACGGAGAGAATCGTGACAGCGCCTGGTACAGCGTCACGGACGACGACTGGCCGAATGTTCGTGAACATCTCGACGCGCGGCTTGCGGCGAAGCAGTAGCGGGGAGCTACACTCCTCATGCCCGGTATCCGGCGACGGAACTGGAGCGTGAAGATGATCGAGTCCATACGTGTCATCGGCGCGGGTGGCCGCGTCGGCTCAGCGGTGAGCGCGCGGCTCGCGGAGCGCGGCGTCCCGCTCGGTGCCGACGACCCTGGCCTGGTTCTCCTCTGCGTCCCCGACCGCGCGATTGCCGAGGTTGCGAGCGAGATCCCAGTCGGCCCGTGGATCGCGCACGTCAGCGGCGCCACTCCCCTCTCCGCGCTCGACCCGCACGCGCAACGGTTCGGGCTGCACCCGCTGCAGTCGTTCTCGAATAGGCTCGGCCCGGAGCAGCTCGACGGCGCCTGGGGCGCTGTGACCGCCGCGACGGACGATGCTCGAGCCGTCGGGTTCTGGCTCGCGGAGACGCTCGGCTTGAGGCCCTTCGAGCTCGACGACGCGAATCGTGCCGCGTACCACGCCGGCGCAGCCTTTGCGTCCAACTATCTCGTGACCATCCGCGATGCCGGGCGTTCGCTGCTGGAGGCCGCCGGCGCTCCGCCCGAAGCGCTCGACCCCTTGATTCGCGGGGTCGTGGACACCGACTTCGAGCTCACCGGCCCGATCGCTCGAGGCGACTGGGAGACGGTCGAGCGCCACCTCGCCGTAATCCGCGCCGAACGACCCGAGCTCGAAGAGCTGTACGGCGTTCTCGCCGCGGCCACGGCCTCGTTCGCGGGAGCAGATATGCCAAGTGCCAGCCTGTCACTCGGCACGGGAGGCCGATCGTGAGGGTGTGTCGGACGATCGCAGAGGTCCGGGCGGAGGTCGAGCCCCGTCGCTCGGGCGCGATCGGGCTCGTTCCTACGATGGGCGCGCTGCACGCCGGCCACCTCTCCCTCCTTCGTGCCGCCCGTGCCGAGAACGACACCGTCGTGATGAGCCTCTTCGTGAACCCGGCGCAGTTCGGCGACGAGAACGACGTCGCGGCCTACCCGCGAGACGACCGGCACGATTTGGCTCTCGCCGAGGAAGCAGGCGTCGACATCGTGTTCGCCCCCTCGGACGAGGAGATGTATCCGCCCGGCTTTCAGACCTGGGTCGACGTGACGGAGCTCGGCTCCATCCTCGAGGGTCGCTTCCGGCCGGGCCACTTCCGCGGCGTCGGGACCGTCGTCCTCAAGCTCTTCACCGTCGTTCGACCCGACCGCGCCTACTTCGGGCAGAAGGACGCACAGCAGGCAGAGGTGATTCGCCGGCTGATCCGCGACCTCGCGCTCGAGATCGAGGTCCGCGTTCTGCCGACCGTCCGCGACTCCGACGGTCTCGCGCTCAGCTCCCGCAACGCACTGCTCTCGCCGGAGGAGCGAGAGCGCGCGCTCGCGCTTCCACGTGCGCTGGCGACCCGCGATGCCGGGGCTGCCCGAGCCGAGCTCGCGGCTTCGAACGGCCTTGCCATCGACTACGTCGAGGTCGCCGACTTCGACCCACCCGTTATCGCCGGCGCGGTTCGCGTCGGCTCGACACGTTTGATCGACAACGTCATCCTGGAAGGAGACGATCGATGAGCATCCGTCCGCAGCGGCCGGCTCCCGCGACACCCGCACCCGGCCGGCTCCCGATCACCGAGCTCGCCGAGATGAAGGCCCGCCGCCAGCCGATCGTGATGGTGACCGCGTACGACGCACCGGGAGGCCGTCTTGCAGACGAGGCCGGCGCCGACCTGATCCTCGTCGGCGACTCTGCTGCGATGACCGTGCTCGGTCACGACTCGACCGTGCCCGCGACGATGGAGGAGATGCTCATACTCACGCGC
>JBOHBA010000362.1:0-3287 GCA_050698095.1 Gaiellaceae bacterium | reverse complement strand
AGCTGGGAGCACTGGGGCGTTCCCGGCGAGGAGGCGCGGGCATCGTTCGCGCGCATGGTCGGCGTCCCCGTCGAGACGGTCGCGATCGGCCCGAACGTCTCGAGCATGATCGGGCTCGTCGCCGCTTCCATCCCGGACGGGGCGCGGGTGCTAGCACCGGATGTCGAGTTCACCTCGCTGCTCTTTCCCTTCCTCGTCCAGGAGCGCCGTGGCGTCAGCGTGCGACTCGTGCCCACAGGGGAGCTCGCGGGCGAGATCGACCGCGACGTGGACGTGGTCGCGTTCAGCGCGGTGCAGATGGCGACGGGCGAGGTCGCGGATCTGGATGCGATCGCGCAGGTAGCCCACGAGCACTCGGTGTTGACCGTGGTAGACGCAACGCAGGCGGTCGGCTGGCTGCCGATCGACGCAAGTCGTTTCGACGTCGTGGCCGCGCACGGCTACAAGTGGCTGCTCTCCCCGCGCGGCACCGCGTACATGGCCATCCGTTCGGAGCTCATGCAGACGGTCGTTCCTGGTACGGCGGGCTGGTACGCGGGCGAGGACCCTCTCGCGACGTTCTTCGGTCCGCCATTACGACTCGCCGCCAGCGCCCGTAGGCTCGACACCTCGCCGGCCTGGTTCATGTGGGCGGCGTCGGCACCCGCCCTCGCCACGCTCGAGGAGATCGGCATCGACACGATCCACGCGCACGACGTCGCGCTCGCGAACCGTTTCCGCGCCGACCTCGGTCTCGAGCCGGGAGACTCGGCGATCGTCATGTCGGACGCGCCGGGCACAGCCGAGAAGCTGGAGCGCGCCGGCATCCAGGCAGCCGTACGCGGCGGCCGACTACGAACGTCCTGGCACGTCTACAACACCGAGGGCGACGTCGACCGGACGCTCGACGCCCTCTCAGCCTGAGCGGGCCGCCGCGAGCAGCTCGTCCCAGCTCGTGAGCTTCACGCGGGGACGCCCTTGCGGTTCGCCGAGCCCTTTCTCGACCGTGTCGATCGCCTCCCAGCCCGCATACGTGACGACATCGACTCCTCGCTCACGCAGAAGCTGGTCGAGGTTCTCCCCGCGGCGTTCCGGGAGGGTCCCCGCACGTGCGTCCTCGAGAAGAAGATCAACGGTCTCAGTCGCATCCTTCTTGTTCGTCCCGATGACCCCGGTCGGGCCACGCTTGATCCAGCCGGCGCAGTAGAGCCCTGGAATCGACTGTCCGTCGACGTCGAGTACGCGACCCTGGTCGTTCGGGATGGTTCCAGTCACAGCGTCGAACGGAACGTCGGGCAGCGCGACCCCGTGGTAGCCGACGCTGCGGAAGACGATCCCGCACGGAGTCACCTCGCGCTCATCGGTCGGCACGGCTCGCACACGGCCGTGCTCGTCTGCTTCGAGCCGGTTGCGCACGATCTCGACGCCCTCCACCCGGTCGACGCCGAGAAGTGTCACCGGAGAGACGCAAAATCGGAGGCGAATCGTCCGCGGCTTGCCCGAAGGAACCCGTCCTGCGAACCCACGGAGGATCTCCACATTGCGTTGGACGAGGTTCGACGCCGCGGCCAGCTCGGCGTCGCTCGCCGGATCGAGCTCGAGCTCCGCGGGATCGACGACGACGTCGGCGCCCGCGAGCTCACCCATCTCCTGGAGCTCCGTCGACGTCCAGGAGGCCTGAACGGGACCGCGTCGCCCGAGCACGACGATCTCGCGGATCCCGGCGCGGGCGATCGCCTCGATCGCGAGGTCGGTCGCATCCGTCGGCGCGAGCTCCTCGCGAGTCAGCGCGAGCATGCGCGCGACGTCGAGCGCCACGTTCCCGTTCCCGACTACGACCGCGCGCTCGACCGAGAGATCGAAGGTCAGATCCTGAAAGTCAGGGTGGCCGTTGTACCAGGCGACGAGCTCGGTCGCGGCCCACGAGCCCGGCAGATCCTCGCCCGGAATCCGCAGGCGTCGATCAGTCTGGGCGCCGCTTGCGTACAGAACCGCGTCGTACCTGGACGCGAGCTCGTCGTGCGTCACGTCCCGCCCGACCTCGACGTTGCCCAGAAAGCGGAAGCCCGGGCGCGCCGCAATCTTCTCGAACGCACGCGAGACCGTCTTGAGCTGGGGGTGGTCGGGCGCCACCCCGAGCCGGACGAGCCCCCAGGGTGTGGGCAACCGCTCGATCATGTCCACCTCGACACGCGGATCCTCGCTCGTCAACAGATGGCCTGCGGCGTAAAAAGCCGCCGGCCCCGAGCCGACGACGGCTACGTGCAGGGGCGCCGCGCTCATGCGCCGCACCCTACTGTCGGCGTCAGGTGGTCAACGAGCGGAGAAGAGCTCGATCGGATTCCCGGAAGGATCGTCGAGCACGACCTGCGTTCCGCCCGGACCGGTGAGCGGGTCGTTCCGGAACACGACGCCCGCGGAGCGCAGGCGCTCCAGCTCAGCCGGCACGTCCCGCACCTCGAGAACAAGCCGGTTCCAACCGCCCGGCTCTGGAACGCGGCCGTCGGGCATCGACTGCGCGGCGGAGGTCTGCGGTCCGCTCAGCCAGAGCGAAACCCCGTCGCGCTCGACGATCGCAAACGCCGGGCCCATGCGTGTCGTCAGCGTGAATCCGAGGTGCTCGACGTAGAACGAAATAGACGCGTCGACGTCGTGGACGAGGTAGCGAGCGGTCAGTGACTGCAACCGGAGCCGCAGCCACCAAGCTCGGTGCCCTCGGGAAGCTCTTCGCCCTCCTCCACCTGGAAGGAGTGACCGCAGCCACACGAGGAGACGGCGTTCGGGTTGTCGATCTTGAACCCGGCCTCCTGAATCGTGTTCAGGAAGTCGATCGTCGTGCCGCGCAGATAGGGAGCGCTGTAGGGGTCGACCACGACCGGAATGCCTTCGAGCGAGAGCTCGACGTCGCCCTCGGCCGCGCCGGCGTCGAAGCCGAGCCCGTACTGGAAGCCCGAGCAGCCGCCACCCTGGATCGCGACTCGGAGGACGAGGGTGCCCGCGTCCTCCTCCTCGGCCATGAGCTCCTTGATCTTCGCCGCCGCCACTGGCGTGAGCGAGATCAGCGTGTCGGTGGGGTGCTCGATGGTTGCCACGGGCTCATGGTAGCGGACGAGGTGTCGGATACCAGTCTCGACTTTGTAACACTCGTATCGCTCATTCTGTGCGGGATTGCGCATCCCTTCGTGCGCCCAAAGGGGGAGTGCTAGGTTTCGCGCGAGACAGACGTCCGAGGTCCACGCGGGGGTACACCCGTGCTTTCGAACTGGCTGCCCTTCCTCTTCTACGCCCTCTTCGCGGCAGCCATTCCC